>CANEKB010000040.1 GCA_947427985.1 uncultured Candidatus Saccharibacteria bacterium | reverse complement strand
TCCGAGTGAAGAAAAAGTTTTTACTTTTTATTCTGAGGAAGTGCAGGCTTTTCTGGTCGGAGGACAGAAGAAGGTAAACCTCCGAAGGACAAAATCTTGCCTAATTCCCCACCCCGTGCTAAAATATGACTACGGGGTATTAGCTCAGTTGGCTAGAGCGCTTCAATGGCATTGAAGAGGTCATGAGTTCGAGTCTCATATACTCCACCAGGATTTGAAATTATTGAAAATATCTTCTACAACGGTAGTTTGTAGAAGATATTTTTATCCGAAAATTTTTTGAAATAAGTATTATCGTCGATGCTTGTCAGTAAGCACCTCTCTAAGCTATAATAAAACTAACTAACCGAGGTAACCAACATGAAAAACAACCTTTCCGCGCTCTATGCCGAAATCCAAGCCTTCCATCCGTTCAACGAACAAGAAAAACACGATCAGCTCACTATGCTCCATATGATCGAGACTTTCCCTGACAACGTCCTTTTGCGCGATAACAAAATCTGTCATTTCGCCGCTTCTTGCTGGATCACGAATCCCACTCACGACAAAGTGCTCATGGCCTATCATAATATTTACCAAACTTGGGCTTGGACCGGCGGACATGCCGACGGCGATGCTAATCTCTTACGCGTCGCCGAAAAAGAAGCGCGCGAAGAAACCAGCCTAAAGTCACTCAAAATCCTCACCCCCAAAATCTTCTCTCTCGAAATCATCCCAGTTAGCTTCCACCAAAAGCGCGGCCATTTCATCCCCTCCCACCTCCATCTCGACTGTTGTTTCCTCTTCGAAGCCGACGATTCTGCTGAAATTCATAATAAGCCCGACGAAAATAGTGGCGTCCGCTGGTTCCCTCTTGATCAAGCGATCTCTGCCCGCAAAGAGCCCATTATGCGCGAAATCTACACCAAGCTCAACCAAAAACTACTACTCTTCTGCAAACTGTGAGTTATATAACTCCGCATAGAACCCGTCCTGCTTTAAGAGCTCATCATGAGTACCCTGCTCTACAATGCTTCCCTCTTTCATTACTAGGATCAAATCCGAATTCCGAATTGTCGATAATCGATGCGCAATCACAAACGACGTCCGTCCGTGTGTCAGTTTAGCGAAAGCATCCTGAATTAGCTGTTCCGTCCGTGTATCAACATTCGACGTTGCTTCGTCGAGGATCATCATTGGCGGGTTAGCCACCATCGCTCGAGCAATAGTTAAGAGCTGCTTTTCGCCTGCCGAAACGTTATCCGAATCCTCCGAAATTTCCGTCTTGTAGCCTTTTGGCAACGACTCAATAAAATGGTGTATGCTGCTAGCTTTAGTTGCTTTTACGATTTCTTCGTGGCTAACACCGGCACGACCATACCGCAAGTTCTCTTCAATTGTACCCGAAAACAACCAGGTATCCTGCAAAACCATGCCAAAGAGCCTTCGCACATCCGATCGCTTCATCTCCCTCGTCGGTACACCATCAATCGAAATATAGCCAGAAACCGGATCATAGAACCGCATCAAAAGGTTAATAATCGTCGTCTTCCCTGCTCCGGTCGGACCAACAATCGCCACTTGCATCCCGGGTTTGATTTTTACCGAGAAATCCCGAATAATCGGCTTAGACGGGTCGTAAGCAAAATCAACATGATGAAATTCTACTGCGCCTCGAATCTCCTCAATCGTTTGGACTGGTGCCATATCTGGAGACTCTTCTGGTTCTTCCAAGAAATCAAAAACTCGTTCTGCCGCTGCTAAAGTCTGCTGAATATTTGACGTAATCTGCGAAACTTCGGTAATCGGTCGATTAAACTGACTAACATACTGTAAGAACGCCTGCACGCTACCGAGTAGAAGCTTCCCATCAATCGCCATCCGGCCACCCACCACGCAAATTGCTACATAGCTCACATTCGTAAACATGTTCGTAATCGGAAAAGCTAGCTGCGCCAAGAAGTTTCCCTTCCAGGTCAACTCACAAAGCCTTGCATTCGTTTTCTGGAATTTTTCGATTGACGCGTCCTCGTGGCTATTCGCCTTAATGATCAACTGCCCAGCATAGTCTTCCTCAATCGAACTATTCAACACGCCAAAAGTCGACTGACCCTCACGGAAAAACTTCTGAGATTTCTTCGCAATCAAACCCACAATCACTAATGACAGTGGCACCGCTATTAACGCAATTACCGACAACCATACCGAGATTGTCATCATCATAATCAAAATCCCAACCAACGTCGTCACACTAGTAATAATCTGCGTTAATACATTCGCCAAAGTATTCGATACTGTACCGATATCATTACTCATTCGTGCCAAGATATCGCCAATCTGGTGCCGATCGAAGTATGAAATCGGCAACCGCGCGATTTTCTCGATGATTTGTGAACGCAACTTGCGAGCATACCGCGCCGATACTACTGAAAGAATCGCTCCTTGAATATAATTCAGTATCGCCGACACCGCAAAAAGCCCGATTAGTAGTAAAGCTAACTGCCCAATCTTTCCCCAATCAATCGCTGCTGCCAAGGCTTCGCTGCTCGGCATCTGACCACCCGCCTCCATGAATGCCGTTTGGTAATTCTCGACTGCTGTATTCGTCATTTGCCCCAAAATATTTGGTCCGAAAATCGAGCAAACTGTTGCCGCTACCGCTAAGATAATCGAGACAACAATTGGTAAAATCCATGGCTTTAACGATTGCGAAAACCGTTTCGCCGCCAACCCTAGGCTCTTTGGCTTTTCAACGCTCCTTGCTCCCTTAGGCATGCTTCACCTCCTTTCCCGATTTTGCTTTTGCACCAGTTTTCGAGGACACCTCGCTCCGCTTCATTTCGTCGGCAAATTCTTTCTCCGAAAGTTGCGACTTCGCAATCTCTTGATAAACCCGGCATTTCTTTAGCAATTCTAGATGATTACCTTTCCCTACTACCTTACCCTGGTTCAGAACTACGATCTGTTCAGCATCTTTAATCGTACTAATCCGCTGCGCCACAATCAGCGTTACGGCATTCTGGGTTACCGGCTTTAGAGCCTCGCGCAATTTCGCATCAGTTTTCATGTCTAGCGCCGAGAAGGAATCATCGAAAATATAAATATCGGGATCTTTCGCAATTGCCCTTGCAATCGAAAGACGCTGACGCTGTCCGCCCGACACATTCGTACCGCCCTGAGCAATATGTGAATCATATTTCTTCTCCAACTTTTCAATAAACTCTTCCGACTGTGACACTCGTGCCGCAAGGCGCATACGCTCCTCATCTACTTCTGGCACCCCAAAAACAATATTGCTTTTAATTGTCCCCGCAAACAGCACTCCTCGCTGCGGCACATAGCCAATTCGTCGCATTAAATCTCGCTGCGCATAATTCTTGATATCTACGCCGTTAATTTTGATTTCGCCGCCGGTTGCTTCATAAAAACGTGGCACCAAATTAATCAAGGTTGATTTCCCTGAGCCGGTCGACCCGATGAAAGCCGTCGTCTCACCCGCCTTTGCCGTAAACGACACATTCTGCAAAACTTTCTCTTCTGCCCCACCATAGGCAAAATCCACATGACTAAACTCTACCGACGGCGCCAGCTCTGGCTTCCCCACCGTTTCTGGTTCCCAAGTAATCTTCGATTTTGTATCCATCACTTCATTCACCCGCTTCGCCGACACGCTCGCTCGTGGCAACACGACGAACAGCATTGTTAAGAATAGGAACGACATTACGACTTGAATCGCATACTGCATAAACGCCATCATATTACCAAGATATGCAAAGTCCTTCGTAATCAAACTAATCCCAATCCAAACACAAAGCAGTGTCGTCCCATTGAAAACCAAACTCACTAACGGATTCTGCAAAGACATAATCACATCCACCGTCGCATTCAGCTTTGCATTCTCATCATTCGTCTTATTGAACTTACGGTTCTCTAGCTTCTCGTTATTAAACGCCCGGATCACTCTTAGCCCAGTCAAATTCTCACGCGTCAACAACGTAATTCGATCGGCCAATTTCTGAATAATCTTGAACTTCGGCATCACAATTGCCATGATCAATGCTGTCAAGGTCACAATTACCCCCACCGCTAAAGCGATGATCCAAGTCATGTCTGGAGCCGTCGCGATCGCTTGTCCAATTGCTAGAACACACGTCAACGGCGCCCGTACCCCCATCATCAAGACTATCGTAATCGCCTGTTGCGCCTGGAAGATATCGTTTACTGTTCGTGTAATTAAAGACGCTGTTGAGAAATTATCAATCTCTGAAATGTTCAAACTTAGCACATGGGCAAAGAAATCGTTCCGAATGTCCCGAGTCACGCTTGCCCCCAACCACGCCGAAATAAAGTTCGCCAAAAACGCACAAGCCGACGACAGCAATGCGAAACCAATCATCCAAACTCCTGTCGTCCAAATATAATCCAGGTCGCCTTTTACGATACCGTTATTGACGATATCCGCCATCATTGCCGGTAGCTGGATTGAACACCAAACCTGTAAAGCCACCGCCCCTACGAGTACGATTACTTGCCAAATATACGCTTTAAGATAACGAAAAAGTTTTAACATATCTATTCATTTTACCCCAGTTTTTTACCATAGTCAACTGAGCCACTTTACTCTTGTGCCATATTTATAGTAGTTTTAAGCTAACGGCAGCCAGATAGCGCTATTTGTATCGTAGTCATTGACAAAAATTGTAATCTGTGATACAATGGTAGGAGGGACTGTTTTTATTATTACGGTCCACTGAGTAACCCACTAGAACTTTTCGGAACAGAAAGGAGCATCCCTTTGAACAGTCACAATCAGTCCTTAAACGAGCTCAAGTATTGCCCCACTCCTGCCGCCCAGACCGCCCTTATCATCATCACCTCGCTTATGGCAATGACGATTATCGTCGCCAATTATACCGCCTCCAAGCTCTGGAACTTCTTCGGTATTTCTGTCGACGGCGGTCTGATTCTTTTCCCATTGTCCTATGCCCTTGGCGATATCCTAGTCGAAATTTATGGTCGGCGCACTGCGAATATCGTCAGTTGGAGCAGCAGCACTATCGGCGCCTTAACCTGCGTAGTTATGTTTATTGTCCGTCTCTTACCAGACTACGCTAACGCCGATAATAGCGTATTCAACACTATTGCAGACAACACCGGCCGAATCTTTATCGCCAGCATCGTCGGATTCCTAGCTAGCCAAATGCTCAACAACTACATTTTTGAACGCATTCGTTTTCTTCAAACGAATGATGAGCAGTCTAAATCCGGCCACCAATTTCGTCTCCGCGCTTTGCTCTCCTCCGCACTCGCCCATATACCAGACATCCTATTCTTCGAGCCGATCGCTTTCTTGGGAATATTATCATTCCGCGAATTCCTTTCCCAAGCCGTCTTCGCCTACATTACCAGCATCGCTGTCGAAATCGTCTTACTAGTTACCTTGACTAGCCCTCTGGTCGAAGCAATGGCGCATTGGCTCAAATTTCGCCACGGCGAACGCATCTGATCCTTTCTCTCCACCCCACAGGCCTCCGTATTCCGGAGGCCCATTTTTTGTAGCACGCCGGCCAGCCTAGCACGCCGGCCAGCCTATTGCTTTTATCTAATCTCTATATTATAATATAAAAATGAACAACAACCCTTCCCCGCTATCTGGACTTCATTTCGAGATCGAAAAAACTTTGCCTAACGGTCTTGGTCGCGCCGGTATTATTAAGACCGCTCATGGCGAGATTAAAACGCCTGCCTTCATGACGGTTGGCACCCATGGCTACGTCCGTTTCCTCTCCGCCGACGACCTTCACGAACTTGATGCCCAAGCTATGCTTTCAAACGGTTATCACCTTCGTCGCGAATCTCCTACTATTGCCGCAGCCGGCGGGCTAGCCGAATGGCAACCCGACCGCCAAGACGGCCTTGATAATTCCCCTTGGCTCGGCCCTACTATTACCGATTCTGGCGGTTTCCAAGTCATGTCTCTTGGCTCTGGTCTTGGCAAAGTTGTTTCAATGGAAAAAGAACGCCATGTTTCTAACACCGCCCACAAAGAGCGCCTCGCCCATGTTTCCGAAAAAGGCGTCAGTTTCCAAGATCCCTTCGATGGTCAACCCGATTTTATTGGACCGGAAGAATCTATGCAAATCCAATGCCGCATCGGCGCTGATATTCATATGGCTTTCGACGAACTCACCTCGCTTGCTGATACCTACGAATATAATATCGAGGCTATGGAACGTACCGAGCGTTGGGCCGAACGCAGTCTCCGCGAGCACCTCAAGCACCGCGACGTTCTTGGCTACCGCCAAAATCTCTATGCCGTACTCCAAGGCGGTCGCTGGGAAGATCTCCGTCGTCGCACTGCTCAAAACCTTGCTAAAATGCAGGTCGATGGTATTGAGTTTGACGGCTTCGGTCTAGGTGGTGCTTTTCTTAAGGAAGACCTAGGCGAAATCCTCCGCTGGTGCAACGAAGAGCTCCCCGCTGAAAAGCCGCGTCATCTCCTCGGTCTTTCGCACCCAGACGATATCTTTATTGGTACCGAAATGGGCGCCGATACTTTCGACTGCGTCGCGCCCATGCGCGAAGCTCGGCACGGCAAAATTTATACTAAAGATGGCAATCTCAACCTCCGTCAATTCCGCGACTCTGGGGCGACCCTAGATGCAGGTTGCGACTGCGCAACCTGTCGTGCTGGCTGGACCCTAGGTAGTCTCCGTGCGCTTTGGCGCTCTGGCGACCCTGCCAAAAAGGCCCAGTATTATCGTCTTGCCTCTGCACATAATCTTCGTTTTATCGTCCGCCTCACCGAAGAAATCCGTGATTCCCTTCTCCACGATGAATTTGAGCAATATAAGCACGGCTTTTTGCGACGCTATTATCATAATTAGTTACCTTCTTCATCCTCCCTTGATTACTCTATATGGCTAGACAACGGAGGGAATAATAGCCATTGCGTGTTCCCGAGCTCATAGAGGTTCCTGCATTATCAGCATAAATTCCTAGATAATATTTACGCGCATAAGTCGCTCCAGCAGTAGCGGCTAAAGTATAACCGCGCTCGCCAGCATGATTTTGATTTGGAACTTCTGCTACTCCGCTGCGGACGAAAGGTAGGGCGGAAGCTTGACATTCTAGAATTAAAGCGTTAAGATGGAAGCATGGATTGAGTAATTACTTTCGACCGAGGTCGAAAGTAATTTTTATCTTGGAGACTTTACGGTCTTTATCGATCGCAAGCATGATTAAAAACCATATTTCGTCCGCAGCGGGTATGTAGTACCGCGTCATTCACTGATCTTGAGTCTTGGCGGACGAGGTTTGGCATGGTCAAGCACTTTTGGTTGGGCTAATGCAGCTTATTATCTGAATTTTGATAACACCATAATTCCCTTCGCCGGCCATGAGCAATATCATGCTCTCTCCCTCCGTTGTCTAGCCATATAGAGTAATCATAGGGAGGATGAAGAACAACATGGCATTACCTGCTTTTCCTTATCCAATCATTCACGTCTCTCCACACCGCTTCTTTCCCCACTTCGTTCAAAATTTCATGCCGCATCCCTGGATAAAGTTTACTTTTTACATCCTGATATCCCCGCTCACGCATAAAATCAACCGCTTTTGCAAAGTGCTTCGGATCGATGATGCACGGATCTTCTTCGCCCGCGATAAACAAAATCGGCGCCTGCGGATTTTGCATTCCCCATCCTTTCGTGCTGTACGCTCGCTTTATTAAACTAAATAGTACTTCAAAACCATTTAGCGTAAAGACAAATCCGTCTCGTGGATCCGCATCATATGCCTCAACCACCGCTGGATCACTCACGATCCACGAATTCGGGCTTACAACATCCTTGAACTTTTTATTGTATCCGCCAAAAGCCATATTGTTGACAAACTTGCTTCGGTGCCGATCGCCCTTAAATAGCTTCAGGAATTTCACTACTCCAACTCCCAACCCCGCCCCAAAGCGTTTACTCGGCGAACCACAAACTACCAAACCGTCTACGCTCAAATCGTATTGTTGCATATAGCATCTCACCACGAGCGACCCCATACTATGTCCAAAAAGCATTAGTGGCAAATCCGGAAATCGTTCCCGAACATACTGTGTGACCTGATGAGCATCATCAATTAGCCCCTGAATCCCGTTCTCGCCAAAATATCCATAATCCTCCTCCGAGCGCACACTTGCTCCGTGCCCTCGATGATCATGAACAATCACGACATAACCCTGCTCCGCCAGATACTTCATAAACGGAATATACCGTTCCTTATGTTCCGCCATCCCATGCACAAGCTGCACGATCCCTACCGGATTTTCCGGAATCCTCAAATTTACTCCGAGCTCAAGATCATCATGCTGACTTTTTATTACAATTTCTTCACTTTTCATAAAGTTTCCCCAAATTCCCTCTTATTCTACCCTCATTTTACCACGAAATTCCCCATTAATCATACTTTTTATGCTAATAGTATTGACAAAATATAAAATCTGTGCTACAATGGTAAGATAAGATGTTTTCAGGGCGCTAATCTTCCACAGACTCATAAATTCGTGTTATAATACTAAAGAAGCCCGTGTGGTGAAATTGGTAGACACGCATGCCTTAGGAGCATGTGCCGAAAGGCTTGCTAGTTCGAGTCTAGTCGCGGGCACCATATAAAATAAGCTCACCGTAAGGTGAGATTGTTTTATATGATTAAGATGTAACAGCTAGACGAGAACTATGAGCCGAAGGCGAATAGTTCGGCACGCATGAGCGGCTGTAGCCAAAAAGCTAAAACTTGTTTTAGCTTTTTAGGCGCTGCGAATGCGGAGGCTTGCGGCAGCAAGTCGGTCTAGTCGGTCCGTCGTAGGACCGATTGCACTTCCTACGCGCCGGGCACGTCACTCCTTGGGCTAGCATGGTGAGCTAGATCTTTGGTGCCACCAGTCTTATCATCCTCCGCAGTTCGGGCTAACACCCGGACATTTTTGTCACTTCTGCTACCGGCGTCCGCAACTTCCACTTTAATCCGGCGGATGTCGTCCCGTCCCGCGGTGACTGGCGCGGCTTCGGCTTTTCCGTCCGGTGCCTCATGTTGGCAAATTAGTTAAGGCCGAATCGCCGAACATGTCACAGGAAGAGAGGA
>CANEKB010000039.1 GCA_947427985.1 uncultured Candidatus Saccharibacteria bacterium | reverse complement strand
CACCAGTATATGCGCCAAAATCGTGAGGGTTGGCATTCTGGGCGGAGAGTTTAAACTACTTACGATCGGTCTGGAGAGAAAGCGACTGTAAGGCAATAAATGACGGCGCAACCACCACCTCAATATCTCGATAAGCTCGGGTGCGCTGCAAAAGTTTGTGAAGATAGACGGAAGATTCGCCAACGGAAAAATTCATCTTCCAGTTGCCCACGATATATGATTTCATACGTTAATTATAGCACAAAAACCACGGACGGAATAACTTAGTATAAGGGCAAACAGCTAAGCCGAAATCACCCCAAGAATCCCGCGCAAAGCATAGAGCGTGTCTTCGTGCGAGCGCACGGTAATTGTATCGATGCCCATTTGGACGACCGGGTAATCGTTACCGCCAGGCTGAGTCATGTCACCAAAGTACAAAACTTCCGACTTATCGACCTTGAGCTCTTCGAGCAAGTGGGTCATACCGAACTGCTTGTTCATGCCTGGTGCCGCGACGTTAATCGAAGTCGTCCCGCCGATTTCATAGAGAAAGCCTGGGAGTTTTTCCTTACACTTCGCCACGATCGCTTCGCGCTTCTTCATATCGGGGTCCCAATCATACTTCTCGGAGGTACCCATAGCTTGGCCAAGCGCCGAGAAAGTGACCTGCGAGAGGCGATTCTCGATAATCTGGTCGCCCGGCAGGAGTTTGTCCTCCTCCCAATAGCCTAGTTCCCTAGCCGATTCTTCCAAAACTGTTGTAATTTTTACAACATCTTCCTCTTTGAGCGGGAAATTATAAACTTGGCGCCAATCGTGTTTCGCTGGATCGTAATTATAATACTGTGTGCCTTGAGCCGCAAAAAGGTGAAGATGCGTAAGTTGCTCCTCACTGACGCCAGCCTCCTTCAACTTATCAACGATCTGAATCAAGAATTGTTCGTATTTTTGGCCAGAAATCGGGCAAATTTCAAAATAGTTAAGACATTTTACGAGCACTTCGGCAATTTCCGGCGGGATCGGAGTCTTTGCGATATTTAAGGTCTGGTCGATATCAAAAGCTAATACTCTTTTAATAATCTTTGGCACTGAGTTCATAAAATCTCCACTTAGTTGTTTCTATTGTAGCATAGTGGAAACGGCCACGGTGAACTGCGGCCGTTTTATAAGGGTTACAAACAAAAAGTTACTCTTGCGATAACGCAGAGAGTAACACAACCAAATATGCTTCCATTTTAACAAGTTTATGAATTGTCGTCAAGGCTTTTGCCCCAAAATGGATAAAATAATCTATAATAGTACTATGAAACTATCAGAAGAACTAATCTGGCGTGGATTTCACGCTGAGACAACAATCAAAGATCCAGCCGAACTCGATACTCGAGCCTCAAAGAAATTTTATTGGGGGGCGGATCCGTCGGCCGATTCCCTGACGATTGGGAATTTAGCAGCCCTAATGATGTGTGCATGCTTCGTGCGGCACGGTTATAAGCCATATCTTCTGGTGGGTGGAGCGACTGGCCAAATCGGCGATCCGAAGGACAACGGCGAGCGCGATCTGAAGACCCTCGACGAAGTCGAACACAACAAAGCCTGCATCAAGAAGCAGGTCGAAGGCGTAATCCGGAGCGGAGAAGCTGTAATGGTCGATAACTATGACTGGTTCAAAGATATGAATTACCTAGCTTTCCTGCGCGAGGTGGGAAAAGTTTTCTCGATGACGCAGCTGCTAGACCGGCAGTTTGTACAAAATCGGATCGGCGAAGGCGGTAGCGGGATTTCTTACGCAGAGTTTTCTTACACTTTGATCCAAGGTTACGATTTCTTACATCTCTATCGTGAATATGGCGTCGATTTGCAACTCTGTGGCGCGGACCAGTTTGGCAACTGCTCGAGCGGGATTCACCTAATTAAACGTTTAGAAAACGCTTCAGCCGACGCTTGGAGTACGCCACTAATTATTGACCCTGTAACGGGGCGAAAATTCGGCAAATCGGAAGGCAATGCGATCTGGCTCGCAAGCAAAGACAACGGCTCCGGAAATTATACTTCAGTATTTGACTTCTACCAGTTCTGGCTTAATCAAGCCGATAGCGCCGTAGAATACTTGATGAAGGTTTATACCTTGTTCGAGAAAGACGAAGTTGAGAAAATAATGGCAGAGCAGGCCGAACATCCAGAGCGCCGCGTCGCCCAGAAGGCGTTGGCTTTCGGCGCCACCGAAGTTGTTCATGGCCGCGAGAATGCCGAAGCGGTGGCAAATTTGACCGAAAGATTATTCGGCGGAAATCTGAACGAGTTAACTGAAGACGAAATTCGCGAGTTCGGTGAATACCTAGCCGTAGCGGAACGTGGGACGATGTTATTCGACGCATTAGTCGCGACTGGACTTACTAATAGCAAGGGCGAGGCACGCAAACTCGCTAGCGCTGGAGCAATCACCGTGAATGGAGAGAAGGTGATCGAAGATACGAAAATTGAACAGGTAGCACTGTTAAAACGCGGAAAGAATAAATTTGCAGTAGTACAGTAAAACTAACGCTCCAATGACGCAGGCAGCCGCCCCGAAGGGCGGCTGTTTTTGGCTTATAGAATTAGCAGGAGGTGCGGCGCGACAAGTACGGATTGTCCAAATTGGGTCAAAGAATTTCCGTATCCCAGCTGACTTCGTCACTTCTGGTGACGGCAACGTGGTAATGGTCTTGGGTCTTGCCTAGACATTTGATACCAAACGGCGCCCAGAATTCTTGGCGGTGATACATGGTAACATCGTATGTCGTCTCGAGCGCTACACTTTTCACCAGAGGTACGGTAAACCCGAACTCTAAGCCCCAATAGTCACCATTCTGAAGTTCCAGTAAGGCTTGACGCTCTGGACATTTCCAATCAAGAAACCGCCAGATCATCGAGTCAGCCTGGACTAAAACAGTTTGGAGCAGCCAGCACTCATCGGCATCCGGTTGCGAAAACTCGCCCTTTAAAATTGCCATGAGATTCCCCGGAGTAAAAGCCCCATCGCAGAGAACATCACCTTTCGGAGACAAAAGGCCTATTCGGCGGATAACCGATTCGTTTAGGTCACCACTGTTGTCCCTACGACCGTCACTCAGAGAATAGGCCAAAAACCTAAAACGAACACCGGGCATTTCGCGAACTGGCGGGTCGGCACCCGGCGTGCGTTGACCGAAGAAAGGCGGGATCTTAGTACCGAAGGCGACATGCTTCTTGCCGCAATAAGCAGCTTCTGACAAAGTTTTAGACATAATTTTCCTCCTCGGCAAAAAATATGGAAGCGGGTTCTACAAGCTAAGCTATGCAAGGTTCATAAGCACGCCAAACCTGACCTTTGGCAGGCCTTATTATTTTAATCGTAGCACAGATTATTATTTTTGTCAACTAGTACATTACAAAAATGTTATTTTGTTTTGTAGTAGATATGTTATAATGAAGGTATGACTAAAACTGCGAATAGCTCAGGTAATAACCCTGACAAACGGGGGAATATGGGGGTTTATTCAAGCTTGGTTTCTCAAAAAAAGAAGATTTCGGAGAAAGTTAAAACTATGCAAGGAAAGTCAAAAAAATCCAATAAGAACTTGGCGCCACTACCAAAGGAGCAGCCGGCAAGATTTTTTGCGCATTTTCGCTGGGAGCGGATTAAAGCCTACTGGTTCTCAAAGGATGGTCTAAAGCGGGTTGGGAAGATTTTTGCGGCTTGTATCCTGATCGGTATTATCGGAGTTGGGGCGTTATTTGTCTATTATAAAAATCAGCTGAAAGAAATCCAGCTTAACGACTTGACGATTTCGGAAACCGTGAACACATATCTTGACCGAAACGGCGTAGTATTGTGGGAAGATAAAGGAGATGCGAACTATCGGCTCGTCGTTGAGGGTGACGATATTTCAACCTATGTTCGCCAAGCGATCGTAGCACTTGAGGACCGGAATTTTTATAACCATCCTGGGGTAGACTTGTGGGGTTTGATGCGCGCAGCATTCTCGACGCTAACTGGTCAAGGAGTCCAAGGCGGATCGACTTTAACCCAACAGTTGATTAAGCAGGTTTATTTTGCAGACGAAGCCTTTTCGGCAAACCGTGGTGGACTCTCACGCAAGATCAAGGAACTAATCCTCTCGATTGAGCTCGAAAAGATGTATAGCAAAGAGCAGATCATTACGATGTATCTAAACGAGTCGCCTTTCGGTGGACGTCGGAACGGCATCGAAAGTGCAGCACAAACTTATTTCGGAAAGAGCGCAAAGGATTTGAATTTAGCTGAATCGGCTTTGCTCGCGGCTATTCCAAATAACCCGGCCGTTTTGAACCCATATAATGAATACGGGCATGAGGCGCTGATTGCGCGTCAACAAAAAGCACTAGACGTAATGGTAGAGTTAGGCTATATTTCCCAAGAGGAAGCGGATGAGGCAAAAGCAGTGCCGATTCTAGATCAGATCTTACCAGAGAGCAGCCAGTATACCGACATGAAAGCACCGCATTTCGTGATGGAGGTAAAGAAGCAGCTAGAAGAAAAATATGGCATCCAGACGATGCGGAGTGGTGGCTACACAATCAAAACGACACTAGATTATCGCGCACAAGAGTTTGCCGAACAGGCCATTGATGAGGGTGAGAAGTTGCTGTACTTGAACAACAGCGACAACGTGGCTTTAGTATCGGTAGATGTAGAAACGAGCCAGGTAATTGCAATGGTGGGGTCGGTGGATTGGAATACGCCAGTTTACGGCGAGGTGAATGCTACAACTTCCCCGCTTGAACCAGGTTCAACAATTAAGCCAATCCTAGATTACGCACCACTCTTTTCAATGAATGGCGACATAGTTTATGGGCCAGGTTCGATCTTGCGCGACGAAAACATTGATTCAATTTATTGCGCAGGATACACTGGGGCATGTTCGCTCGGGAACGCGATTGGAAAATTCTTTGGCGATATCACGATTCGACAGTCGCTAGGCAACTCGTTCAATATTGGCGCAGTGAAAGCTTTGGCAATCGTTGGCATTGATAAAGGACTTGAGATTGCACACGCGCTCGGCGATAAGTCTTATTGTGCAGACAACTCTTCGGCGGGACTTTCGATGGCGATTGGTAGTGGCTGTACCGTAAAAATGGTGGAGCATGCAAACGCCTATGCCTCGATTGCACGTGGTGGCTCATACAAAGATCTGACCTATGTGCTAGAGATTAAAGATCCATCTGGCAAGGTGGTCGATACTTGGCGCGATGAGGCACCGGAGCGCGTCATTGACGAACAAGTCGCCTATGAGATTTCGAGCATCTTGAGCGACTCATCGGCGCGTACTCTGAACTTTGGTTCTCAAGCAACTTCTTTCGGTTTCGTGGTGCCTGGCGTCTGGACTGCCAGCAAGACTGGTACGACTACCACCTCCAACAGTAACGTTGCTAAGGATTCCTGGATGGCAAGTTACTCGACAGCAATTTCTACCATGGTCTGGAACGGCAACCATGACGGGTCTGGGCTCACTAGTGGAACCAACCAAATTACTCGGCAAATGATTAATACCTATATGGAGAAAGTCCACAAAGAACTTTATCAAGAAGAAGGCAAGTGGAAGCCGGGCGATCAGCCAGTACGCCCATCCGGCATACAGGAGCTAACTGTAGCCGGAAAGAAAGATATCTGGCCAAGCTGGTATAGCAGCGAAAAGTCTAACGCAAAGACTGAGAAGGTAATGTTTAATTCGCTCAATAACCTGCGGGCAAGAGACTGTACTCCTGACAGCTTGAAAGTCGAGGTAACAATTACTCGGATCATCGATCAGGTAAGTGGTCATGAAACCCGGATAGTGCCAGAGGGCTACAACTATGACGAACTTGATCCGTGTACTTCAAGTGTTGGTGGCGTAGTAGACATCGTCAAACAGTCCAATTCGGTCACTGGAGTTTCTAATCTGCTTATTAGCTTCAGCGAGCCAACGACGGCCGAGCTACTAGATTATGAGATTGTTGTTGATGGTGAAATTGTTTCGAGTGGGACAATCACCCCTTCAATCCTAGCGAGCGGCTTGACCTACGTATTAGACGGGACAGAAAACGAGGTAATGGTTACGGCTCGCGACGTAGACAACAATGTTTACCAAAGAAAATTCACGGCGTTCTAGAGAGCGCCGTGAGGGGGATTAATAAAGACTGTTATTAACGAGATTTGTTAGAATTGTCAGGCGCGGAGTTCGCCAATTCGACGAGGCGGCTTTCGGCGGATTTAGAAGTGTTTTTATTGCTAGCCGATTGCTTTTCGGCTTTCTTAGAGTTCCTTCCTGATCGATTAGAAAATTTTGTAGCAATTTTCATATAGGGTTTAGACGCCTTCGCTGCTTTAGGCGCTTTGGCCGGTTTTGATTGGCGGCCTTTAGTCTGTGGTTGGCTGATACTAGTACTGGAAGATTTTGACGATGGGTGATTGTTGACCAGCTTTGCAAACATCATACTGCCGGCAGAAGTCTGATTTAGCCGAATAAATTCCACTTCAACTTCCTGACCAACTTTTTCTTTCGCTTGATCTATCACTACCATTGTGCCATCACGCAAGTAACCAACACCCTGATGAGGGTTACTACCGGCACTAACTACTTTTACCTTTGTGCGCTCGCCAGGAAGGTACTGATTGCGCATAACAAGGGCAAGCTCATTAATACTAAGCGTATCGACATGCTCAGTGGCAGCAACTTTGCGAAGATTAAAATCATTAGTCAAGATTAATCCATGGTTAGCTTTAGCAAGTTCGAGCAGCCGATTATCGACCGGAGTATGATCAAGCGCATCGCCCAGAATAGTGAGATTAAAAAAGACTACGCGCTCAAGTTCACGAACAGCATCGAGCCCGGCCCGAGCCCGCAAGCGCTTTTCCGAGTCTTTACCGTCGGCGAGCAGCTGCAGCTCGTTCGTGACGCTGCGTGGCACGATGAGATCATCACCAATGAACCCCGTCTGCGCCACCGCAAGCAAACGCGGATCCATGAGAGCAGAGGTGTCAACATAAACTTTACGCTTTTGATTGGAGCTTAGAAGCGGCTTTTTGCTATTTTTGATAGTCATAATTGTCGTCTGGCCGAGAATAAGCAGCGAGATGACTAAAGTTAATAATTCCATACAACATATATTATAGCATATTTCTATATTTTTGCAGGAAATTCCTTTCTCCTATTGACTTTTGCGGTAATCTGTGCTATAATGAGAATATCCCTCCTGCGGGAGGTGGATTTTTGGTGAGCTCTAGAAATAGACCATCGGGAGGCGATAGGTATTAAACAAATTAGAGTCAAGCATCTTAACACATCAAGGATTAGGGGGTTTACAAAAATGGGCAAACAAGTCGAAGACGGGTTCGAAACCACGCATCTGGAGAATCTGAAACAGTTTCTCTACGAGGCTCAGCTGAAAGGCTATGGCGGCGAACAGTACCGCGGGAAAATAGTTTCCGAGCTTATGGATGATCGCGGCACGCTGAAGCGCGAATACGAGACCGGCGTAACCGAGTACGTCTACGCTGATGGCGGATTCAAGATCATCTGGAAAAAGGGCGACTTCCGCTTTTCCGACAAGTGGTTCGGTGGCGAGCCGTTCGGCGGTATGACCGTGGTGCGCTATAAAGGCAAGACCTGCTTCACAATGAGCTACCACGGCGAATTGAAAGATTACGCCACCGATCCGGAGCTTGTCTACAGCTGCCTGAAAGAAGCGCTGATGGCAGTCGACCCGAGCCTGCCGATCCGCGGGCCAGGAGAATACGTGAAATCTGGCGCCATGGATCGAACGGTGGATCTGGAATACCGCCGCATTCTGGACGGCTGGCTGGGCAAGTTCAGCGGCAGCGAATCGATCGGCGTTCCCCTCGGCGAAATACTGTTTGAAGCCGACTTCATCGGTGGACTGGTAAACCTGCGTGATCCTTTGGCGTAAAACGCTACCACATGTGCAATATAAGGGCGACCTCAGCGAGGTCGCCCATTTTTTAGCCGGTTTCTTTCGCTTAATCTGCAACTATGCGATCTGGTCAACGCCATGCTCACGAGCATAGGCTGAATTATCACGAAGAATTTTCTGATATTTTTTAATCAAGTCATCACGTTTCTCGAGCTGTGCCACGTCAAGCGCAAGATGATAGCGCGAGGCACGGTTCAAGCTAAGCATCTCAAACGGAGTGGTCGTACCCCCGTGTTCGAGAAAACCGTGGACATTAAGACGCTTTGGATCGGCGTATTTCGCTAAAATTCCGTACAAAGCATCCGGATAACCATGGAAGTTTGCGATGATTGGCTTATTTTTTGTGAAAAGTTGATCAAACTCGTCTTGAGTAAGCTTGCGATCGGTCGTGCCAATCGCATTATACGACAAGGCCGAGATATTAACAAAACGAAAATGTTTGGCTGGAATATCTTCACGTAGAATCTCAATTGCGGCCAGCGCCTCACACGAAACAATGTCACCAGCACCGGTAAAAATATAATCTGGAGCCTCATCAGAAGCAAAATCAAGAATTGCTGCGCCACCGTCATGAAACATTGAGTCAGCTTGGTGCGAATCAATCCAACGTGGCTGATCAGTCTTATTAAATGTTGTAAGATTTACAACATTTTGAGAGTTCATCATGTAAATAAACGCAGCCTCAGCGGCAACATCATCAATCGGGAAAAGACAATTCGCACGGTCGCTCGGATTACTAAGCAAAAGTGAAATGAGAGCTGGGGATTGATGGGTAAAACCGTTATGATCCTGACGCCAGCAAGTACTAGTAGAAAGGAGGTTGGCCGCCGGAATATCACCACGCCAAGCAACCTCGGATGACTGTTGTAGAAACTTAATATGTTGCATGACTTGCGAAGCAATAATCGTAAAGAAGGACTCATAACTGGTCATCGCAGCCGGTTCGCCATTCATGAGATGGCCAACCATGCAAGCGAATAAGGTATTCTCGGAAAGCATTTCAACAATACGGCCATTTCTAGCTTCGGGCAAATCCCAACTTTTTTCCGGCAAAGCCCAAGCACGTGCCGAAACCTCAAAGGTCGCGTCAAGTTTGTTGCTGGTTGTTTCGTCCGGCGAAAACAGATAAAAATCTTCGTGGCGCAACATGTAACTTGCCATAATCGCGCCAAGGCGTTTGGCCGGCGAGAATTTGTCACGACCGGGATGTTCTACTTGATCAATCATAGTTTAAAGCCCTCCTCGGTGTTAAAAAGTTCAGAGAATTCATAAGATTTGAGCCAGGTATTAAGGATCTTTAGCTCGTCAGGGTCGGTCTTAGCGTTCGGGAGCGGG
>CANEKB010000038.1 GCA_947427985.1 uncultured Candidatus Saccharibacteria bacterium | reverse complement strand
CTCGACACCGGGCTTAAAAGGCCCGTGCTCTAACCAACTGAGCTACCGGCCCACAAATTAGACTGTTAACGCAGTTTACAAAAACAAAATAAAGTTTATTTTTATAAACTTGGTGATCTCTGCGGGAGTCGAACCCGCGTTGACGGGATGAAAACCCGTTGTACTAACCGTTATACTAAGAGACCGCAGGTTCATTATACCAAGAATGTCGTTGAAAAGCAAGAATTTTCTAAGGTTTTACGCGAAATAGGCAGGGAAATGCAATGGAGGCGACAAAGAACGGTAACAAAAGGGAAGGAATGGCTAGTGATAATCTGAAAAATATGATAAAATAGTGTGAGGTAAACAAAAGAATAAGCAAAATAGGGTAAAAATGAGTAAAATTTTCAAACGTACAAAGATTTTGGCGACGATTGGGCCGGCTACGTCGAGTGAGGAAAAAGTTAATGATTTGATTATGGCAGGTGTGAATGGTTGCCGGTTGAATTTTTCGCATGGGGATAGCGAGACGCGAGAGAAGCAAATCGCATGGGTGCGCAAAGCAGCGAAAAATAAAGGTCGTTCGGTGGCTATGATTCAGGATCTTCAGGGTCCAAAAATCCGTCTTGGTTTGGTAAAAAATAATCACTACGATATTAAAGAGGGCGACGAGATTATCTTGGATGCGAATATTACCGAGCATAAGTCGGGGAATGTTTTGCCAGTACAGTACAACTTAGCGCCAAAAGTAAAAGTTGGTGAACCAATTTACATGTTTGACGGTAAGGTGCGGACACACGTGACCGAGATCGTTTCAGAAACGGCGATTAAGGTAGTGGCAGAAAATGATGGTTTCGTGATGAATAATAAGGGCTTGAATTTGCCTGATACGGATTTTGGTGGGGATATTTTGACACCGAAAGACTTGGCAGATATAGCCTGGGGTGCATCGCGAGATTTTGATTACGTAGCGCTTTCGTTTATTCAGTGTGCGGACGATATTCATAATTTGCGGGAGATTCTGCGACAGCATGATTCGACGGCGAAGATTATTGCAAAGATTGAGACGAAAAAAGCCGTTGAAAGCGACAAGAATCTTGAAGAGATCGTGAAGGCGTCGGATGCGATTATGGTGGCGCGTGGTGATATGGCAGTAGAAGCTGGTGCGGAGATTGTGCCGATCGTGCAGCGAAAGTTAGTGAAGATGTGCCGCGAGCACGCAAAGATTTGTATTGTGGCGACACAAACTATGGGTTCGATGGTGGATAATCCAGAACCGACGCGCGCCGAAGTGAGTGATGTGGCAAATGCGGTGATTCAGGGGGCGGATGTAGTAATGCTTTCGGACGAGACGGCGAATGGTAAGTATCCGCTTGAGACGGTAAAGGCAATGAAAAAAGTAATTCTCTACGCACAGAACAATTCGGAGATGCAGCCGATTCCGCATGATCCGGAGAGTGAGAACCGTGACTACGATGCGATTTCGGCAGCGGCAGCACGGTTGGCGGAAGGTTTGAAGGCGGATGCGATTATTTGTCAGTCGGCTTCTGGTGCGACGGCTCGAGCGATGGCGGCACAACGGCCAAATTTGCCAATTATTACGGTAACGAGTAACGAGCGGGTGGCAAACCAACTTGCACTAGCCTACGCAAACTCAGCGTTTGTGCGGCCATACTCGGTGAATTTTGGAATCGAGCTAGCTAAAGAGCTAAAAGAATCAGGATATCTCCAAACTTCGGAACGTAGGAAGAATCTTAAGGTTGTCTTGGTGTCAGGAGATCGGGATGTAGCGGGGACCGATACAATCAAAGTTCGTAGTATTTAGAAACTCCCACACTAAACCTTTCAGGTTCTGGTTCGAGACGCGTCCAGCAAGGTTAAGCAAAATAAAGAGCTGCTTCTCTTAAGAGAGGCGGTTCTTTTAGTCTCTCACAGATCCCGAAAAGTTTAGTGCGAGAGTTACCTTATGTTTTGCGGCCGATCCCCGAAAGTTTTTGAGGAGTGGTATAATAGGGAAAAGGAGGAGAATGTTCCAGAAGAAAACGATTCGGGATGTTGATGTGAAGGACCAGGTGGTCTTAGTGCGGGCGGATTATAATGTGCCACTATATGAAGATGAAGAGGGTGATGTACAAGTAGCGAGCGACTTTCGAGTACGAGAGAGCTTGCCGACGATCAACTACTTGCTCGAGAATGGGGCGCAGAAAGTGATTTTGATTTCACATTTGGGCCGGCCAGAAGGTTATGACAAGAAGTTGTCGCTACGACCGATAGTGGAAGTTTTGGCAGAGAATTTGCCAGGACGGGCAATTGGTTTTGTCGAACATACAGATATGGAGCAATTAGCTTTAGCGATTGAGGAGGCGCCGGAGGGAAGCGTGACTTTATTGGAAAACCTGCGGTTCTCGCCGGAGGAAAAGGCGAATTCGGAAGATTTTGCGCGCGATCTGGTGCAAGCGACGGGCGCTACTTTGTTCGTTCAGGATGGGTTTGCAGTGGCACATCGTGAACAGGCTTCGACGGTGGCGATTACGAAACTTCTTCCATCGGTAGCGGGTCTTTTGTTGGAGAAGGAAGTCACGATGCTGCGCGGAGCGCTTGAGAACCCGGAACATCCGCTAGTAGTGATTATCGGGGGGTCAAAGGTGGCGGACAAGCAGCCATTGATTGATAAGTTCCTGCCGGTGGCGGATCGGATTATTGTGGGTGGAAAAATCGCGGCGGATGGCTATACGAGCGGACATCCACAAATCTATGTAGCGGAAGATTTCGATGAGAATAGTGCGGGCGAAAAGCTGGATATTGGGCCGATTTCGACAACGAAGATTGTCGATATGATCCACGGAGCGAAAACAGTAGTTTGGAATGGTGTACTCGGGAAGGTGGAAGATCCGGCTTATGCGACAGCTTCGACGATCGTAACGCAGACTTTGGGCGAAGATGACGGGGAAACCTCGATTATCTGCGGTGGCGATACGTCGGGTTTTGTCGAGAACTTAGTAGCGGAGCATCCGGATTGGACAGTGTCGCTAGTCTCTACCGGTGGCGGCGCGGCATTGGCGCTGCTCTCGGGCGGGGAAATGCCGGGACTAGAAGCGCTCGAAGATAAGTAAAAAATAGAATATGCCCACCAGGAGGTGGGTATATTTTTACAAAAAAGTTGAAAAAAGTTGTTGACTTTTGAAAAACGCTTGCGTATAATAGGAAACATAAAGGTCACATATAAAAATATTAAATAAAATCCAAAATAAAAAGGAGAATAAATATGAAGAAAATGACTGCAGCCATGGCTGCTTTGGGCGTTGTTGCTGGTCTCGGTGCTGCAGCTTTGCCACTAGCTTCGTACGCTTCGGAAGCTACCGTTCCGGTAACCGCTATCATTGATGATGCTCTTTCGATCAATATCACTGATGCTACGACTGCTGACGATTTGGGTGCTGACGGCGTATTGATTGAAGGTGTCACTCCTGGTGGTGCCGTAGAAAGCCGTAAAATTGCGGTCACTGTGAGCGGAAATGATACTCAGCAAAAGTACAAATTGACGCTTGAAGATCGTTTAGCTGATACTGCTTTAATTAATGCAAACAACGAACGTATCGAGACTTTGACGACTACTGGTGCTTTGAATGCTGATACTTCTACTTCGGCATGGGGTTATGCAGTTAGTAACTCTGTAAGTGCGGAAGCTACTTCTTACAAGGGTGTTCCTGCTCGCAACAATCCTGTACAACTTTTGAGCGGTAGTGGCAATACTGGAACTATTGCAGCTAACGGTAAGGCGACGACTTATGTTTCCTTTGGCGTTTACGCTGCTGAGGGGCAGCAGCCAGGTCGCTATACTAGTGACGTTATCTTTACTGCGTCTGTCGCTAATTAGTGTAACATTCGTTATGCTTAAAAGTCACCCTCTGGGTGACTTTTTTGTGGTTACTGCTTGCGCTCTGGTGTTTTTACGATATAATGGAAAGATAAACTATTGGAGGTAAAAAGTGAAAGTCTTTGGACGAATAGGAAAAATGTTGGGCTCGTTAGCACTGGTGTTAGGAATGTCAGTAGTGGTAGCCAGCCCTGTGTTTGCAGACGAGCGACCGGATTATCGATTGCAGGTATCCCCGTCAAAGCTCGATTTAGAATTAGCGCCAGGAAAGGTTGAAGAAAAGACATTCCAGGTGCAGAATACTGGTAATAAAACTTTTAAGTTCAAAATTGAAGTCACTCCTTATACAGTGAAGGACGAGGCCTACGATCCAGACTATAACGAGGAGTCTGCGTATACGGATTTAGCTAAGTGGGTGAGCTTTTCTCAGACGGAAGGCGAATTAGAATCGAACGGATCTCAAAAGATCATTGTAACTATTGATGTGCCAAAGGATGTTCCGGCGGGTGGTCAGTATGCGGCAATTATGGTGAGCATGGAAGAATCGGATAGTGCCGATAACAACAATGGTGCTATGATCGGAACGACTCAACGGATTGGTCTCATAATGTACTCTACTGTTGAGGGGAACACTCGCAAAGAAGGGAAAGTTATCGAGAATAAGGTGCCGAGTTTTCGTTTCCAGCCGCCAATTGTTGCGACTTCGACTGTAGAAAATACCGGTAACGTGCATGCGACTGCGACTTACACCCTGCAAGTATTCCCATTCTTTGGTGGTGAGGAAGTCTATTCGAACGAAGACAATCCAGAAACTCGGACGATTTTGCCCGAGACGAAGCGTTATAATGAAGTTGCCTGGGAAGGTGCGCCAGCGCTGGGAATTTTCAAAGTAAAACAAACGGTGAATTTCTTAGGGAAGGATGACGTAACGGAAAAGGTCGTCTTCCTTTGCCCGATCTGGTTCCTGTTTATTATTCTATTATTGATTTTTGTGGTTGTATTCTGGATTGTAAGTCGGGTGCGGGGAAGGAGATTAAACTAAAATGCGAAAAATGATTCTGGGGGTGGCGTCGGCCCTGTTGATGCTGGGGGGAGCATTCAGCGCCATCCCGGTCTATGCGGACGAAGGTGATGATACATTTGCTTCGGCGAATATTCTACAGGTAGCTCCAAGCGCAGTTCGGGTGACTCTTGATGCTGGCGAGGTGCTGGAGGGGAATGCTGAGCACTGCCCAAGTGATATTCCTAAAGGTTGTGTAATCCAAGTAACTAATACCGGCAATACGACTTATCGTTATCGTGTATATACTACTCCGTATGTCGTAAAGGGCGAAGATAACGCGCTCAGCTTTGATGAGGTAACATCATATACGCAACTTTCGCGATGGATCACGATTCGGAACGATGCAGGAGAATATGTAAAGGAAGCGCAGTTTACGATTGGTCCAAACGAGAGCCAAACGATTTCTTATCGAGTTGACGTTCCGGAAGATATCCCTGGAGGTTCACAGTATGCAGTGATCTGGGCACAGGTTTTGAGCGATGGCAGTGATGCGAGTATTCAGACAGTTGGGCAAATTGGCTCCGTGATTACGGGACGTTCGACTGGCGACACGAATGAAGCGGGGGAAATTCTAGAATACGATTTTCAGAAGTTTGCGTTCAGTGGGCCTTTGACAGCGCACGCAGCAATTAAGAATACTGGCAATACCGATTTTGCCGCACACTATTCTTATATAGCGAAGACTTTCTTCGGTAAGGAGCTTTTTAAAGACGAAGGGATGATTCCGGCTTATCCAGGTACAACTTATAAAGTTGATACGACCTGGGAAGAAGTGCCATTTTTTGGCATTTTTCAAGTTGAGTTTAAGATCACGGTAGCTGGCGAGGAGCGTAGCGAATCAAGAATTGTGATTGTGATGCCGGTAATTATGATGATTTTGTTCATTTTGCTATTGACTATCATAATTGTGTGGATTATAATCATAATCAGAAAGCGCAAAGAGCGCAAAACCCGCAAGCTTGTCTAGCGCGAAGATAAGAATGTGGGCAGTCGTAATACTATTGCGAGTAGTATTCTGCGAGACGACGGCTCGGTGCGAATTCAAATAAAAACTAATAAGAAAGAGTGTAGAGTATGCAAAAGAGAAAAAAGCAACTTTTGGGCTTGTCTGGGCTGGCGGTTGTCGGCATTATGACGGGAGTAGCCTTGTGCTTGCCTGCTTCGGCTTATGACGCGGATATGGTGACGGATAGCCGCGAGGAAGGAACGAGCACTGGTAGCAAAGGTACAACTGTCACGGTCGAAGTGCGTCCGGACGAAAAAACTTCGGATGTGCGGATTGTTTCGCCGAAGAATGGCGAGCAGGTCACCAGCAACAAGGTCCAGGTGACGGTGTCGACTATTAATATTGAGTCGATGCAATTAGTAATGAGCTATAAGGGCGAGGATGGTCGTGAAATTACTCAGACATTTAATGACCCACGGTCTAGTGCAAGCGAGCTTTCGGCAGTGTTCGATGTCAGTTTGCCACTTGGAGAGACTGATTATAGCTTTAAAGCGGTTGCGACTGGTACAAATGGTGCAACACTTGAAGATGCGATTACCATTAGCTATCGCGCGGTTAGCGTAGTCTCCAAGGGCGAAACCGCTGAGAACAATGATCCAATTATCCATATTACGGCTAATGAAGCGGTAAATAAGTTACAGGTCCAAGTTTATACTAAAGACGGTGATTCGAAGCCATTGTTCGTGAATAGCGATGGTGAGCAAGAAGCATTGATCTTGGGACGAGATGTTTTGGATGAGAATGGACATATTGCGTTGACTTTGCCGTTTGAAAAATACAAAGCTCAAGCTGGTACGTATATTGTAGCTGTAGTTGCTTATGACGCAGAAGGAAAAGTGATCTCGATGAACCGGGTCGAGGTTAAGTACAGTCCAAAGGCTCCGGAAACTCCTAGTACTGGTTCCATGCTGTTGGATACTTTGAATATCTCTCGCATGGATTACCTACTGACAGGCTTGATTGCCTTCGGTGCAGTGGCTGGGTTCGCGGTTTACCTAGTATTCCGCAAGAACCGCCGCTAGGTAGAGAACGGAAAGCTGCTGGTAGGGTGACCTTTGCCAGCAGCTTTTTTGTAGAATAAAGAAAAGATAATATATCTTCGGGTTAGTTAATTCTAGACTTTCTTCAACCAGGGGTGAGTATTTTTATGTTCTCCCTAAGAAGCTTTACTATCATGCTTTTCGGGAAACGCTCACGCTCGCCCATCGTCATGGGGAGCTAGTTCGCTTCATCCGACTCCCGTCGTCGTCGGACATTCCCGACAAAGCAGATAGCTAAAGCTTCTTAGGAAGATTCTATTTATCTACTTTCCTTATTTCTTTGTCCTCCCTATGATTACTCTATGGCTAGACAACGGAGGGAGAAACCCATGTATTTATGGTGGCTAACGTTTGGCAAAACGTCGGAATCAGTAAAAACCATATAAAACATTACTCGCTTTGACCAATATGTTCCCGTAGCTCCAGCAACGCTAACTGCTGCATTTGGATAGTATGTAGATGGTACCACATCTCCGCTGCGGACGAAACCCGCTCCTAGTTTCAAAAAGTGGGAGCGTAAAATACATTTTCTTCGTCCGCAGCGGGTGGCCTTGGTCCAGCGATAAAGTGCTGGTTGCGCCTGGCGAACGCGGGCATTCATATAGCGCTACCGCTACAAACAAACCTAACATAGCTTATTTCTTTGGTAGCTATTCCAATGGACTCCATCCGACCCGTGATACAGGAACAAGAGCTATGGGTTTCTCCCTCCGTTGTCTAGCCATAGAGTAATCAAGGGAGGAATAATACGCTATACTGCGCATGGAGTAACAAAAAAGCGCCCAGAGGCGCGGTTTCAAACTTTCGTATTCTGGTGGGCGATAGAGGAGTCGAACCTCTGACCTCGTCTACGTCAAAGACGCGCTCTAGCCAACTGAGCTAACCGCCCAGATGCCAAAATGGCCCGAAAGCTGTAACTGTTTTCATTATATCATAGTTTTTGGGAGTTGTGAACCCGGATTTTCGGGAACTTATATGGAATGATCTATGCTTATGGTATAATGAAGAAAAGGAGAAAAGAAATGCACGTTGATGAGAAATTTATGCGTGAGGTAGGGCTTGGAGAAATGCCGGAAGATGAGAAGCGGGCATTCATGGAGCATGCTGAGGAGGAATTAGAAGTGCGGGTCGGTCAAGGCGTAGGTGCGAGCTTGACGAATGAGCAAATGGACGAGTTTGAACAGATTGCCGGTACGGACGCGGCGGCGGATTGGTTGGAACGGAACGTTCCAGACTTTCGAGAGACGGTAGCACGAGTTTTTTATAATTTTAAGGACGAAATTCGACGTGAGCGTGATGCAATCTTAGCGTAGCGCGGAGCGAGCTGATAGAGTATGATGGGGCGATAGGCGGACTTTGTTAGTTCGTCTATTTTTTACCGTAACCATTCATGAATGATCGAGCATCCATGGGTTTTTTGCCTTCGGGTTGAAGTTCGTCAACGACAACGAAGTTGCGATCGGCGCACTTAATCATTAGCGGGGAACTTTGAGTGTCGATCCCGGCCGCTTCGCAAAGAATGTCCGTAACGCGGAGGACATGTGCTTTGATAATGATGCAATTTTTGCCAAAAAAGGTGTATTTCGGTTTCGGGAAGCCCTGATAAGCAATGATTTGGCGAAAAAGTTCTTTAGCTGTATATTTTTCGGGATTAAGTTTAGATAGACTTTTATCAAGTTTAGTGGTAAAAGTGGCGGCAGTGTTGTCTTGGGGAACTGGTGTCATAGTGCGAATTTGATCAAAATGGTCAACCAGCCATTCAGCGCCAGCAGTGGCGAGAGCTTCGTAGATGGCGGCTTTATCGAGCGGCAGATGTTCGAGCGTGGCTTGGTGATAGATGGGGCCAGCATCCATGGCCTTAGCGAGTTTCATGATCGAGTAGCCAAAATTAGTATCACCGTTTAGAATAGCGGTTTCGATTGGCGAGGCGCCGCGATATTGCGGTAAGAGGGAAGGGTGTAGATTTAGGATACCTTCTGGTTCAAAAAGTTGTAGAAAACTTGATTTTATCAAGACGCCGAAGGATGCGAGCACACCGAAAGCTTCGGGATGTTCGGCCTTAAGCTGGGCTGCTTTTTCGAGGTCGGCTTTATCGTGGGCGTGAAAAATTACGTTACAATGGTTCTTTAGAACTTTTAGAGTTGCTTCGGCTAATGGGCCGTTACCGAAGAATATCACGTCTGGCATTTTAGTCCTCGGGGAAAAGTTTAGGGTTATTTTTGATTTCGGCTTCGTAATTAGTAATTGGCTCAAGGTCACCCTTGTCGGTCATACGATAAAAGGCTTTAGGATCGTCTTTGATGTGATCGATAAAGAGAATGCCGTTTAGATGATCGATTTCGTGCATAAGGACACGAGCAAGGTAA
>CANEKB010000037.1 GCA_947427985.1 uncultured Candidatus Saccharibacteria bacterium | reverse complement strand
CAAGTTGGCACCGCGCAAGTTGGCACCGCGCAAGTTGGCACCGCGCAAGTTGGCATCGCACAAGTCGGCATCGCACAAGTCGGCATCGCACAAGTCGGCATCGTACCTGACTGCCTCCTCTAGCGTATCACTGAGCGTGTTATTCTCTTTGCTATGTTTAAACAGCACGGTGCCAGATGAACTGTGCTTGATCTGTATTGTGTTTTCGTTACTCATTTTGTTCCTTTCGCCTCCAAGAGGCCTGTTAATTTATTCGCTAATCGCGCTTGTCCTGCGCTCATCTTGCTTGCGTGCCCATGATAAAGAAACATTATGCTCCTTAGGTAACGAAGCTCTGCGACAGAAAGTTGTACCAAGATATATTGGCGGTCGTCTTGTTTCACTCAATCCTCCATATTCATATAGGTGTCGTCGATTATTGGCGGCGCATGGCAACTAGAGCAGTCAATCTCATACTTGAACGCTAGATTATAAATATCTTGGTCAGTGAGTTTTCTGCGGCGCCTAAGCGCGTCTCGGAAGCGCTTCCAAATTTTATAAGTGCCTCTGATCTGTGCCCAGCGGTGATAGACCCGCCAATAATCAGTCGTTAGGTTTCGGATATAAATCCGATCTTTGGAGTAAAATATCACGAGCACATCCTCGCCGACGCGATAGCGTCTTGGATAGTCTGTAATATTTTTACCTGCAAATGGTTTTAAGGTGCTAAAGTTTGACATTTTGTCTTTCAGTTAATTGTCTTTAATGTTTGCGGCCAGCCCTATGACCATGAGGAGTAGGAAGGTCACTACCGACCCAGCCAATACCCCGCCAATAAATTGCATCATTTTTAACCTCCTAAGTATTCATCAATTATTTCCTTTGCCTCGTCAAAACCAACGCCAAACTCGGCACAGTAGCCTCGTTCTCGTAGTTTCTGAAGCACTTCCGCCTGTTTAGCGATATGTTCTGTCGTCCACTCACCGTTCTTTTTCTTGAGCCGCGTGCTGTCTTTTTTGAGTTCGAGAAAGAGGCCATGACTTACGAAGACATTCAACCTATCATCGTAATAGCCGTTCCACATACTTTTTGGAAAGTCAGCATCAATATTTGAAGGCTCCGCAATAAACATATCCGGCCATGCTCTCCGTCCACCATTCTGCCGTTTCTGCTTCGCCGCTTGTCCGGGAGTGAGTTTAATTCCGCTCCCAAAGTCGCTATGAAACATCACATCCGGATATTGTAGTCGCAGATAATCAGCAACTTGGATTTGCAAATCTGACTCAGACATTATGCCCCCCTTACCGTGCCGATTATTATTGTCACTCCGATGAACGCCAGGGCTAAAACAATAAACTCCATTACTTAGCTCTCCTACTTAGCTCTTTGACGATTACATCAAAGTCAGCCTTTTTCTGCTTGATATCAAAACCGAGTGCGCCCAGTGCCTCGTTGATTAGCTGAGCTAGCATCTCGGGCGTCTCGTCGACTTTTTGTCGCATAGAAATTGGCGTCTTGATGTCTACTCGCTTATTACCGTATTCGTATAAAACTCTCATTTTTACCTCCGTTTTACCTAAATCTATTTACTTTTTTGCTGGTCCACGACGAGAAATACGACCACCCTTTGCGCCAGCAATACGTGCAAACGCGGGGTTAGCGGCGAAACCGC
Organism: uncultured Candidatus Saccharibacteria bacterium; assembly: GCA_947427985.1. Lineage (GTDB taxonomy): Bacteria > Patescibacteriota > Saccharimonadia > Saccharimonadales > Saccharimonadaceae > Nanosyncoccus. The sequence continues at coordinate 8,062 of CANEKB010000037.1, read as the reverse complement.
CCGTATGACCCATCTGACCACCCTTGCGGCCCATGCGACTGTAATAATCGTCGCCATATTTGAGGCGATTAGTTTGTGCAGCCTTGAGGCCGCCGGATTTTGTTCCTGACATTTTTTACCTCCGTTATTTTTTATGAACGCTCAATTCCGAGCGCTCTAGTGCTACCACCAATCTCGGTTTACGGAGCGTGGAAAATGAAAAAACACCTTTATTCTCGAATTGATGATAGCGCTAGAGCGCTGGTTGGAGAGGTGAGAGTCGAACTCACCACGGCTTCCTTATGAGAGAAGCAAACCCACCGGGGTTTATCTCTCCAAAAGTTAGGGGCGCGGTCTAAGCGGCTAGTGCTACTTCTGAACGTCTACAGAAGCTTTATGCTACTAGCGCCCCTAATCGATTAGATATCGTCCCAGTCCTCGCAAAATTCTTCTAGCGAGTGGTAATGCATATAAAAACTGCTGACGTTATGATTATTAGGTTGTGCATAGATATAGAATCCGCCATCATCCTCTACAGTAGAGACGTGATATATTGCATGGTTATTTCTATTTATTAACTCCATTGCGTCTCCTTTCGCGCTCTTCAAGGAATTTGCGCAGAGTCTCCTCATCAGGTTTAATATCTTCCCAGTTCTTTGGCTTCAGCAGTGAGAACTGACGCTTTTGCTTAAGCTCGTAGAGACGCGAAATTTCCTCTGACGCTTGTCTCTTCGTGAAAGAAGACTGCTTCAAGTAGTTGATATACCACGCGGCATTATCCGAGCCGATACCCCATAAGTAAAAATCATGGTAGAGACATCGCCACTGCGCGTTAGTAGGCTTAGCTTCTTTAGTCTGCACTTTCGCTCTCCTCATCCGGCATAAGCTCTTTCTTTCGTACGGAGAAACAAGGCTTTAGGATCTTCACGTATTCTTCGCTCAGCTTTAGCTCTTTCCAGTATTTCTGAAGCGCCTTAATATCGTCGAACTCCTTAACATTTGCCTTAATCTCGTTGACTTTTTTCCAATCGACTTTCCGCTTCGAGCATGATTTCAAAGCTGGCTTTGGAGCCGAGGCATTATCAACAATCGGGTCCGGCGTAATATTATCCGCCTCTTTTTCGCCTTTTTCGGAAATGTTGTAGAGTCGCATCATGAAATATTTAACCCCGGATGTGACAGCTTTGTTTATGCCTTTGTCGCCGAAATCAGTCGCCTCACCTATCCAATCCACCACGATCTGATCATTCTGATCATCAACATTTATCACAGTAAAATTCAGCTTAATCAGATAATGATAACCGAGATTCCCATACTTGTTCCTAACCTCGGTCGACTCATAAGATTTAATCGTTGGTACGATTGCTATTCCATGTTTTGCCTGTAATTCACGTGCCTTTGCGGCTACTTGGGCATACTCAATAAATGCGTAGCCCTGTTGTTCGTTTTTGCCACCTTTCGCGATCGCTCCAATTTCTTTTGCGATAAGCGCAATCTTGGCGGACAAGTTTTTAGCCTCTGTCATTTAGCCCCCTTTTGGCGGCAATATCTTGTAGCCGCCCAGTCCAGTCCTCGCCATAGATATCAATTAGATGGTTCTTAATCTTACTCATCCCTACCCCCAGTCTTACAATTTTGTGGCGCTTTTGGCGCAACATTTTTCCACACAGGCACAACCGTAGCGTGCGACGTATCTTTGATAGTTAGTTTCATTTTTTAATCTCCTATTTGGTATTTGCTCGGGCCCAAAAGCATGATTCAAGAAGGCCACTCCGATTAAAATTAGAATCGCGAGAAATCTAAACCATTCTAGATTCAAGCTTTGAAATTCCGAACAAATTATTATCAATGCTGGGATTACTAGAATCCAGCTAATTACTTTTTTCATTTTTTGCTCCTTTTTATTTGATCTATCCATCTGCAGGTAGTGCCTGATAGGGCTAGCCACATAAGAGCAATCTAGGGGGTAAAAGGAAGGGGCTATGCCCCACCTATTAGAGCTTTACGTTTTGGGCTAGATGTATAGAAAGTGCTTTACGGTCTTATCGTAACCGCAATTTACGCCCCGGGCAATACCTACGGATGGATAGATCTTGTTAGTCCGTCCCCGCTGCCTGACCCGCTTTATCTATTACTTCAAGGGTCGGTTTGGGGCACGAATCTTTATCTATCGTCCGAAACCTAATTGTTAAAATTCATAAACTTTGGGCAGTCGTAGTCGTTTATTATTTCTACGAAGCTATCAAGCAGAAAATTGATAGCCCCGATGGGAATAAAAAACAGGCCCCGTATCGGATCTGTTTTTTATTAGAGCGCGTCTTTGACGTAGACGAGGTCAGAGGTTCAAATCCTCTATCGCCCACCAAAAATTAGATTTGGTATTGTCAGATCCTTCGGTTACTGATCGTTTTTTGAATGTGCGTTTACGTTACCTCAATAATAACACTCGTGTTTTAATAAGTCAATCCCCCTTCATTGCCTTATCGTAAATATTTTTTAGCCGTGCGTTGCGAATATGGGTATAGATTTTTGTGGTATTCCAGCTTTGATGTCCCATGAGTTCGGCTGCATCTCTAATGTCGACGCCCTCTTCTAGCAGTTTCGTGCAAAATGAGTGGCGCATAGTGTGCGGGTGAACGTCTCGTATGCCAGCCTTTTTTCTCACTTTTCTAAACATAAGCTGCACTGTCTTCTTGGAAATCCGCTGTCCGCCAGTTTGGGACGACACGAAGAGAGCTCGATTACTATCAGAACGCTTGTCGATGTACTCCTTAATCAGCTCTTCGATTTCGGCTGTGATATAGCAGGTACGCGGCTCTTTGCTCTTCCCAATAACAGTAAATTCGCGATTATGTATATCTCCTATATTCAGCCGGACTAGCTCTCCTACTCGAAGCCCAGTTGCATATAGCATCTTAATAATAAGCACATTTCGGAGGCGATTTATGGCAGGGTATCCGCGCCTAGGGGTATTGGCTGCCGTGATGAGGCGATTGATTTCATGCTCGCTGACATATGCCGGTGTGGTTTTTGTGGGCTTAGGGGGTCGAATAAGTTTAGGATTCACAACTTCAAATCCGTTTGTTTCGCATAGGGCGAGAACGGCACGCAAGCAAGTGGTGTAATTTCGGACTGTGGATGTGGAATGGTCTTTTTGGAAGCTGCAACTAAATTCTCGAGTCATCCGAACCGTGATTTCCTCTATCTTAATGTCTCCCCAGGCTCTAATAAAGGCTTTAGCTGCATACTTGTAGGCGTCACAGGTGTTAAGCGATCCACCTACGGCTAGAATTTCGCAGTTGGCATAGAAGTCAAAGGCTTCCGATATTTTCATAAAACTCCTCCCCACCCTTTAAGTTAATGAAGCGGGGAGAGGATTTTTTCTATTGAATTTTGCCCATAGCGATTTTAGCTGTTCGGCTAAAATATCTTTTTGGTGATGCGATGCCGGCCTTAGTCGCTCTTTCCAATAGTATTTCGATTTCGTTTTCAGAAAGCGAATAGGCGCATTTGCAAAAAAACGATCGGCATTCCGGGGCATTAAGTTTGTCTACTAACCGATTAGCAATTCGATCAGCGCGACGTATTCGTGTTTCACTAGTCATAATCTAATCTACTCCCCCTAACATTGTCAATGTCATTGTTCCAACTTTCGTTGGAAACATTGTCAATGTCATTGACATTGTGTCCTCTTCCCATCTGTTACCTCCATTAAAATTTTAACATCAGAAACCTCGCCGCTCGTCACGCGGAATCTGACTTTTTATGTGATAAGCGTAAAGCTGTAACAATACGCTCTACCAACCATCTATGACGGTTAGCCGTATTTCGAGCGCGAACACGCTTAACCGTATTTGTCATTAAGTGGGGCATGTGAAACCCCACCACCCGTAATGGGCGCTGGGGCTATCAATTTTCTGCTTGATAATACGAGTATAGCGCACTCGGCTAAAAATGTCAATACTATTATTACGTAAGCGTAATCAGTAAAGTGGTATTGATTTTTCTAAAATTCTATTGACACGCTATCTCTTATTGTTATATACTAGCAATAAGATGGAGGTAAAAAATAAACATCTACTCCACCTTAACAAATTTGACGGCGTGGTGGCCGATGTCGTGAGAGCAGCAAGCGTAGCTGCCGAGGAGAGTGGGATCCACCACCTCCGTATGGAGTAGAAGTCTTTTGCGACGCCTACTCTCCCCGACAGGTGCGCTTTTTTATGGGGCGTTGGCAGAGCGGCTTATGCGACCTACTCCAAATCGGTGTCCTCCAAGACATTTTTGTCGCCATAGGCGACTACAGAGATTCCATATGAGCACTATACACATATGAAACACCTATAGTCGACTATGTCTAATTATATAATTTTCGTTGTTAGGTTTATATCTACATTTTATATGAATATAAATAAAAAACAATATAGATTTTTATGATATTATCTATAATCTTTATAAAAATGCCCGTAAAACTATTGATTTATCTAACGATGTTTGATACAATAATAATATAGCAAGGGGATAGTAAATTAAAAATCGGCGGTAGAAAGGAGGAAGATGGATATAGAAAAAATCGAAATTCGAGTTGTACTCAAAAAAGCCACTCCCCCAACCAAGAAGAAGTAGCTTCACTGAATAATAACATAACGGAAAGGTAAAATCAACCCTTGCTATAAATCCGCCGATTCTAGAAAGGAAAATATGGAAGAAATAGTTACTATCCCCAAGTCTAGGTACAATGCTCTTCTCGAGAAAGAAAGAGCCTATAACAGGATTAAATCGAATAATTCTATGGCTGGCAAGAAATCTTCGGTTAAGCTTACTCCCGAAGAACGTTCTGCCCGTGCCAAAAAAGCTGTCGAAGCCCGTATCAAGAAATATGGACAGAAATCTAGGGGCAAAAATTAATAAATCAATTTGGCTGCCTATGTGCCATCTGTTCTAAAATATAAGAAATATCAACCCCCTCTTTCTCAGCCCACTCCTTAAATAATCCGGTCTCATACGTATTTCCACCTAACTCAATAAAATAATGCCAAGCAAGGTCGAGAATTGCCTTATGCTCTTTTGGAGCATGTCTGAGAGCTTGAGTGAGGTCGAGCCGAGCCGTCTGGAGATTGTTCTGCGAGAGCTCTGATCTCAGCGCTCTCACGTCTTTAACTAAAGTCTCTTGATTATCGGTGATGGTTTTGAGATGTTTTTCCAACAGATTGCTCAGCGCTTTCCCAGCGACCTTGGCGATCGTCTTGTAAATCACACTGATACTGCCAATAGCCCCAGCTACGAAAGCTAGAGCCATTGCAATATCACCGAGATTGATGCTGCTTAGATCCACCCTTCCCCCTAGTATTTGCGGATTACCTGCCCAGGGTAGATTAGCCCTCGGTTTACAATGGCATTTTTATCGGCAAGCTTTTGCGTATAGCCGTTGTTGCCAAAAAGCCCATTCGCGTTGATATACCAACCCATTTTAAGCGCAATGGAACCCAGCGTATCACCTTTCTTAACCGTATAGACATCAGTTACCGTCTCATTGTTTACGACGCCCTCCTGAGCCTTTTTAGCGGCTTCCTCGGCGGCTTTCTTCGCTGCTTCGGCTGCGATACGTGCTTCCTCGTATTTCTTGTAGCGGAACGCACCACCGAAGTTCTTAAGCGAAATATTGATAATGTTACCAGCCGAACCACCCCCAGAGCATGCTGCCCCACCTTGGTTCTGCCCCAGCAAGGTGATGTATCCATTGTTATAAGTACCAAGCGCCATACCAACGTGCCCCCACTGGCCATTCGTAAAGATTATCCAGTCGCCAGCTTGAAGCTGGGTCGGGTCCCAAATCATCATGAACTCGTTACCTGCATTCTTTTGCCAGCAACCGTCCGCGATCATGCCTTTTGCTGCGCCGGTGCCACAGGTTTGTGCGCGCCGTCCACTGACGTTCTGCCAAAAAACATCCGCAGAATCCCAGCACTGCGCACCGAAGGCGTTATCCGAGTTTAGGCACTTGCCGATCGTATAGTTTTTGAAGGCTTGTGGGGTTTCGGTTGGTGTCCAAATATAAGCTCCAAGCCCACACTCCTCGCCCTCCGGACATTCTAGGCTAGAGGAATTGTCCTCAACACCAGTATCAACTACGGCGTTCTCATGATTGATTTCCTCTACGGTCGGAATATCGTCAACCTCTACTTCTTCGCCCGCCTCACCGAGGCCATATTCTTCTGAGCCTGTATTAGTTGTATCATCCTCGCCGATGGTAATACTAGCCTTGCGCTGCTCGTCGGAATATTCAATGCTAGCTTTGCCACCATGTTTGACCGTGTTTGACAAGACCACCGCCGAAGAGACTAGCCCAATCCCGAGCAGTACTGCGGCTGCAATAATGATAATGTTTTTATAATCTTTAAGTTTTTCTAACATGTCGTCCTTTCTTTTTATAAATTAAAGCTCCGCCCGAATTACCTGCAAAGCTGAATTCTCATGTCCCCCGCCCGTGCTAGCGGTTGTATGCAGAGCGAGAGAAATTTGCTCTACGGCGGATTGCGCTACGAAGCTTGCCATGCACGTAGAGTCGCACCAAAAGGCTGAGTGTGAGCGCCCCTCAATACCAATGTCCTCATTCCCACCACGCATTATCTTTGCTTGCAGAGTCCCCTCGCCGGTGCAGACGGCAGTGCCTATAACGTTGTATCTTTTGCCTACTTCACATGGGATGTCCAACGTTACGGTCTTGCTCCATCCAGACTGGCTGATTCTAAAATGGCTCTTATTTTCGCCGTAAAAAGCGAGCTGCGGTGTGGGGAAATCGATATTTTGATCGTTGACGATCGCCTTCCCGCCCTGTGTGATATTAGACGCCGTAATCGTCGTAGCCCCTGCCGGTACCGTAATAGTCGCCAGCACTACATAGTATGCAGTCGCTCCGGTTGCCCCATCTGCCGTAATCGCAGAGCGGATTTGGTCTTCGGTTGGCACTTCGCCGGTGCTTCCGCGCACGTCAATAATTCCACAGGCACCGGGGTTATCGGTAACGGTCGCTTCGCCCTGCGGCGGGTTATTAACATAGGCGACAATGCAATCTTTCGAGGCTGACGTAGTACTAGCCGCCGCAATCTCCACTTCAATTGGTTGCTGAGAAATATTGTTAATCGTCAGTTTGTTTGCTGCGTTGTCCTGTGCAATCGCCACGTCACGTGCGCCGCTTTGACCACCTACCGTTACGACCATGTTTTGGCTCGGGACACATTCCCAGCCCGTAACAATCCCTCGACCCCCAAAGATTGATAGCGCGTCGTTAAAAGCGTTTGGGCTAGTCCGTCCGCTAAAGGCGGCGTTTGTCCCAATCGCATTATTTGGATTTGTTGCCATTCTCCTCCTTTCTGTTATAAATATTTGCGAGTAGTCTATCCGTCTTAGCTAGTTTTACTCCTACCATGCTCGTCTTGTGACACCCCGGGCAATTGATCGCGATTGCGTCGAAGCCGTGGGTTGTATCGCCAAGAATTCGTCCGCATTTTGGGCAATGGAATTTAGCTTTCATCGGTAGAACCTTTCGGCAAACGTGCAGCGACAATTCGGGTGCGGATTCGTAATCCTACCATCGGCGTTATAGACGTTATGCTCCCAATACACCTCAACATCTTCGCCATCATCGGTATGGTAATGCGCATGATCCGGGAACGCCTCGCCAATCGGCACGCTCTCTCCGTCCATCGCCTTGCAGATATCACATGCACCGCGGTGAGCTACCCATGTTAGCTCGACCTTTAATCCGTATTTCTCGGCAATCCGCAGACACTCGTCGTAACGTCCAAAGTTTAGCCCCGCATGGACTTCGTTTCGGGCAATCAATTCCGCCTGCCGCTTCGGAAGCACGTCTCGCAACTCTTCTTTGAGCTTCGCTTGACTCCAGCCTTCTTGTGCGCCTTTCTCCAGCGCTTGTTTCACACTTTCGCGCGTAGTCCCCTCGAACGCGTTTACCACTTCAGAAACCCGTCGTTTCAGAGCGTCTTGCATGTCTTCGGAGAACTTAAATTCTTTCGATTTAAGCAAAGCTTTAGCTTCTGAGACAATCGTCTCGTCTTTCTCG
>CANEKB010000036.1 GCA_947427985.1 uncultured Candidatus Saccharibacteria bacterium | reverse complement strand
ACTAAGAGTAGTTGGTAGGAAAGGAGAGAAGATATGTCATTACAATCAACTGATCAAATCGCCGACCTCATTACTCGCATCCGCAATGCTATCATGGTCGGAAAAACCGAAGTCCGCGTCCCAACCAGCAAACTAAAAGTTGCCGTCACCGATGGTCTCAAAAGCGCTGGCTACATCGCGAGCTACGAAGTCGAAGAAGCCAAGCCGCGCGGCATCCTTCACGTTGTCATCAACGAGGAAGGTACCCCAGCTAAAATTACTGAAATCACCAAAATTTCTAAACCTGGTCGCCGCGTCTATGTTGGCGCCGAAGAAATCCCAGTAGTTAAGTCTGGTCGTGGTCTCGTGCTAATTTCAACTAGTAAGGGCATCATGACTGGTCGCGAAGCTAAGAAGCAACATCTTGGCGGCGAGATCCTAGTTAAAGTTTACTAGATTCAGACTAAGCGCAAAAAGCTTCCTCCTAAGAGGAAGCTTTTTGTATGGTTATATATTCCGCTAATGTATGTTACAATGATAATAACATTTGATAAAGTGAGAGGTGTATGTAATGGACTTTACGGGACGCGATTTTTTGCAAATATTAGATTTTAGCTCCGAAGAACTACGTTATATGCTAGAAGTTGCCAAGATCTTCAAAAACTACAAGAAAACTGGACAAAGTCACAAATATTTCCCCGATAAGAACATCGTTCTGCTTTTTGAAAAGACTTCCACCCGTACGCGCTGCAGCTTTGAGGTTGCTGGCTACGATCTCGGCATGGGTGTAACTTACCTTGATCCTGCCGGTTCACAAATGGGACACAAAGAATCTATTGCTGATACCGCCCAAGTCCTTGCCAAGCTTTACGATGGTATTGAATATCGCGGCTTCGCTCAAAAGACCGTCGATGAACTTGCTAAATATGCTGATGTACCAGTCTGGAATGGACTAACCGATTATTGTCATCCGACCCAAGCTCTTGCCGACTTTCTCACAATCGAAGAGCATTTTGGCAACCTAGACGGTCTTACTGTTGCTTACCTTGGTGACACTCGCAATAACGTCGCCAACTCTCTTATGGCCATGAGCGCCAAAATGGGCGTAAATTATATTGCTTGTGGACCAGAAGCTCTTAAACCCGATACAAAACTCCTCGAACAATGCCAGGCTGTCGCCGCAGAAAACGACAGCAGTATCACGGTTACTTCCGACCTTCAGGCTTTGGCCGAAACAGCCGATGTCATTTACACTGACGTATGGCTATCGATGGGTGAGGATAAAGCGAAATGGGGCGAGCGCATCGAACAGCTTAAGCCTTACCAAGTTACTATGGAAATTATGAATCTCGCCAAGCCTACAACTGTTTTTATGCACCCGCTACCATCCTTCCATAATCTCGAAACCTCAGTCGGTCGCGACATTCACGAAAAATACGGCCTCAGCGAATTAGAAGTCACTAATGAAGTTTTTACTTCTGAACGTTCGCTCGTCTTCGAGGAAGCCGAAAATCGCATGCACACTATTAAAACCGTGATGTATCTAACACTAAAGGCTAAGGAGTAAAGTCTATGAAAAGTACCATTTGTAATTTTAGCGAAATCGCACCACTCAAAAAAGTCTTGATGCATAGACCCGGTAACGAGTTTCTCAACCTTACTCCCGAATCTCTCGGAAGGTTGCTCTTCGACGACATCCCTTATCTTAAAATCGCCCAACAAGAACATGATGCTTTCGCTAACGTTCTCCGGGCCGAGGGCGTAGAAGTAATTTACCTTGAAGATCTCATGGCGCAAGCGCTTGACGACGCGGGGGCCAACGTGCGAAAAGAATTTCTCCAGCGTTTCATCAATGAAGCCGGCGTTACCTCGCCAAAAAATGCCAAACATTGCTATAACTTCCTCAACAGTTATAAAGACAACCGCGAAATGGTCAAAAAATGCATCACTGGTATTGATATTTCCGAGCTAAAACGTCTCAACGGCATCTCCGGCTTTTATGCTACCCGCGACACTGGGCGCATGATTATTGATCCAATCCCGAACCTCATCTTCCAACGCGATCCGATGGCTACTATTGGTTATGGTGCTACTTTACATAAAATGTGGGCTCCTACACGTACTCGCGAATCAATTTTTGCAGAATACATTTTCCGGTATCATCCATTTTATGAGGACACTAAGCTCTATTACGATCGCACCGAACCATATTCTCTAGAAGGTGGCGATATCCAAGTTCTTTCCAAGGAAGTTATCGCTATTGGTATTTCTCAGCGCACTGAGCCAGACGCAATCGCTGAATTCGCCAAAGCCCTATTCAAAGATAAGAATAATACCTTCAAATACATCTTGGCCATCGACATACCAGATGAACGCAGTTTTATGCATCTCGACACCGTTATGACTCAAGTCGATACTAACAAGTTCGCCGTTCAAGATGCTATCATGGATATCTCGACTATTTACGAAATTACCAAAGGTCGTGGTGACGAACTTGAAATTGTCGAAAACCGCCAAAGTCTTCAAAAGGTTTTAGAAAAATATTTACATTTATCACGCGTCGAACTAATTAAATGCGGCGACGGCCGGCGCATTGATGCTGAGCGTGAACAGTGGAGCGATGGTGTCAATCTGCTTTGCGTCCGTCCAGGCGTCGTAATTGGTTATGATCGTAATTTTGTTACCAATGAAACTCTCCGACGCCACGGAGTTGAGGTTATCGAAATACCTAGCTCTGAAATCTCCCGTGGTCGTGGCGGCTCACATTGTATGGCAATGGCGCTAGTGCGCGAGGAGGATAAATAAAAACAGCAACCTCGCCAAAAGCTAACCACCATTTAGAAAGGAATTAATGTCAAAGAAGAAAAATCGCAAGAAAAGTAGTCGCTCGATGCTATCGGCCTACTCTATCATTATGCTCTTAACGATCCTTCTCGGAGCTATTTCTCATTTATTACCAAGCGCTCAATTCACACCTATTGTAACCGAAGAAACACCAACTACTGAAGAGATCACTATCGAAAACGAAGCTGAAGTTGATAATAATGGCGAAATTAGCGAAACAATCGCGGAAGAGCAAACCACGACTAACGGGCAGAGCTCGGATGCGACAACGGATTTACCCGTCACGGGCGTCGACGTCGAGATCAAAGACGGCGAAATCACCGAAACTCCAGATTTGACTACCGAAACCACCCCAGAAGAAACGACTTATAGTAGCCTAGAGGTCTGCCAGGAAGAAACTGGTGACGAGTGCGCCATCGTCGATGGTTCTGGCGTTGTTGGGGCTAAACTCTGGCAAGTCCTTATGGCGCCAATTTTTGGTTTCGAGAACGCCATTGACGTCTGCATCTTCATCATGGTACTTGGCGGATTCTTGGCCGTCGTCGCTAAAACCAAGGCCCTTGAAAAAGGCATCAAGCTCCTCGTCAAAAAACTCCATGGAAAAGAATATCTCCTTATCGTTCTTCTCATGCTAATCTTTTCGATCATGGGCACCACCTATGGCTTCCTAGAAGAGAGCGTCGGCTTCTACGTTCTCATCGCAGCGACCATGTTTGCCGCTGGGCTCGACCCACTTGTTGGCGTCGCTACTATTTTACTTGGTGCCGGCTCTGGCGTGCTAGGTTCTACGATTAACCCGTTTGCTACCGGTGTCGCCCTCTCATCCATGAAAGACGCTGATATCCCTTACAACCAGGGTCTTATCATCCTTATCGCTACCGTACTCTGGCTGTCTACTCTCGCTATTTCCATCTTCTTTACTATTCGTTATGCTAAAAAAGTCCAAAAGGATAAAGGATCGACTTTCCTTAGTCTCCGCGAGCAAGCTGCTGCCGAAAAAACCTACAATAAATACCTCCAATCCGAAGACGATGATGAAGGCTTATCGGGTCGCCAAAAGTGGACGCTCGTAATCTTTGCGCTCACTTTCCTAGTCATGATTGTTGGGTTCATTCCTTGGGGAGAATTCGGGATCACTTTCTTCGACCAATGGACTGGCTGGCTAACTGGTGCCTCGCTTGGCAACTGGTGGTTCTACGAAGCCGCTCTGTGGTTTTTGATCAGTTCAATTATCATCACAATCATCAACCGCACCGGCGAGCGTGGTTTTATCGATACGTTCATCAGCGGAGCAAGCGACATGATTGGCGTAGTCTTGGTCGTTGCCGTCGCACGTGGCGTCTCTGTTCTCATGGGCCAAACTTTCTTAGACAACTTCATCATTTTCAACGCTTCCAACTTCCTCGCTACCCTACCGGAAATGGCCTTTGTCCCACTCAACTACATCCTCCATATCGGACTCTCCATCCTAGTTCCATCCTCTTCTGGTCTTGCCACTCTCTCTACCCCAATTATTGCACCTGTCGCTGCGACCTTGGGATACAGTACCAATGTTACCGCTATGACTATCGTCGCTGCTAACGGCCTCGTTAACCTCATCGCCCCAACTTGCGGCGCTATCATGGGAGGTCTTGCCCTCGCAAAAGTCGATTATCCGACTTGGTTTAAGTGGGGAATTAGAGTTGTTGGCGTAATTACCATTGTCAATATCGTTATCCTATGTTTATTCTCGCTCTAAGGAAAGCTTCGAGAATACCGTCAGCTCAATAACCAGCAAGAGTCCCCCCTTCGGGAGGACTCTTCGTTCTTCTCTTGACAAATTTTCATGCCTATGCTAATACAGTAGTACGAAGGCTTTTCCGGCTCAGTCCCTAAGAACCATCTAGTTTTGTACTTTAGAAAGGAGAATGAAAAATGGACAAAGAGTCCATCGCCCGCAACCTGACCCAGCAAGCCCTCGATTCTGGCCATCACCTTACCCAACTTCAAGAAATCCTTGTCCAAAATTACGACCAAGATCTGCAAAATCATCCCGACTTTTTACAATTGTGGACCGAGCTACAGCATGCTTTTCCGCGCTTCACCATACCCGCAGAAATGTCCAAAGTCAGCGATAAGCCGCTTCATCAACGTCCCCATACTGCCGCGACCGATGATATATTTCACCAGCTCCAGTGTGCCGTTCGTGACGGACGGCTCCGTGCCGAAGCGTTTCCCTGTAGGAACACGCATTCCAAACACTTGGACCGATCCCGCAATTGGCGCCAGCTACTCGATTTACTTCATCATTGTAGATTACCACCCCGCAGAAACCGCCGCAAGTCGCGCTAATCGTTCCGATGCCATCCTCTTGCGCCATCATCTAATCTCCCCATCGCCGCCCCGCTCCGGGGCGGTTTTACTATCCTTATCATCAGGTACCACATTAGCGACATTCAGGAGACGTCGAGCCTCCAAAAACATCTTGCTTTTCTCTGTAATTCGTGATAAAATAGGACAGAATATTAAGTTATAAGGAGAAATATGAGTCGTATCGGAAAACAACCCATCACGATTCCGGCGGGAGTGACAATCACGGTCGGCGACAAAGATATTACTGTCGCAGGACCTAAGGGTTCACTCATTGTTCCGCTTCAGGAAAATGTCAAAGTTGCCGTCGAAGGCAACCAGGCTGTCGTCACGCGCGACAACGACGAGCCAAAATCTCGTGCTTGGCACGGCTTGCAACGCGCATTGCTTAACAATGCTGTTCAAGGCGTCACCAAGGGCTTCGAAAAGAAGCTAGAAATTAACGGCGTCGGTTTCCGCCTTAGCGGTGGTCCAAAAGAGATCGAAATGGCTCTCGGTTTTTCACATCCAGTGAAGTACAAAGCCCCAGAAGGCGTCGAACTTAAAACCGACAAAATGACCATTACGGTTTCTGGCATTGACAAGCAACAAGTTGGCCAAGTGGCCGCAGAAATTCGCGCACTCAAGAAACCAGAGCCATACAAGGGCAAAGGTATTAAATATGTCGACGAAGTCATCCTTCGTAAGGCTGGAAAGGCAGGGAAGAAGTAATGAATTCCGTATTTCGTGCTAATCGCACCCGCGCTAAAATTCACGGTACCGCTGAGCGTCCTCGCCTTAGCGTCCATATCAGCAATCAACACATCACAGCACAAATCATCAACGACGATGAAAGCAAAACTTTGGCTTATGCTACCACCGTCGGTAGCAAGCTAACCGGCTCTAAAACCGAAAAAGCTGCCGAAATTGGCAAAGAAATCGCCGCTAAAGCTAAAAAAGCCAAGATTAAGACTGTCGTGTTCGACCGAGGAGCAAAATTATATGCTGGCCGCATGGCTGCGCTCGCAGACGCTGCCCGCAAGGAAGGATTGGAGTTCTAATGGCAGAAACTGACAAAACCGCACAGGTGATCAACAAAGCCGGAACGCTCAAAATGAACGACAATGTCGCAGCGACTCGCGTTCAGAGAGATATTAAAGGCAAGCCAATGGCTCGCCGCGGCAATGGCCGTCGCGATCGTAACCGCAACCAAGACAACACTCCAAAAGAGTTTGAGACTGTTACGATTAATATCGACCGCGTTTCCCGCACCGTAAAAGGTGGCCGCCGCATGCGCTTTAAAGCTTTGGTCGCCATGGGTAACCACAAGAACAAGATCGGTATCGGTATCGCTAAAGGTGGCGATGTCACTAGCGCCGTGCAGAAAGCTACTGCTAAAGCTAAGAAATCAATGATTGAATTCAATATGGATGGCGAGACAATCTGCCACGAAGTCGAAACTCGCTCGACTGGTGCGGATATCCTTATGAAACCAGCGGCTCCAGGTACTGGTATTATCGCTGGTGGCGTCGTACGAAGCATTATTGGCTTGACCGGCATCAAGAACCTCATCTCGAAAAGTCTTGGTAGTACCAATAAAGTCAACATTGCCTACGCTGTAGTTGAAGGCCTTCGCCAACAAATTCCACGCGATCAGTGGGTTGGCAACGAAGGCAAAAAAGCTACTAGCAAAAAGACCACCGAAAAAAAGTCCGCCACCAAGGAGGATAAATAAATGAAGTATAACGATCTTCAAGTTAATCGCAATACTCGCCCGACCCGTTCTGGTCGTGGTATCTCGGCCGGTCGCGGTAAAACCGCTGGTCGCGGCACCAAAGGTCAAAAAGCTCGTACTGGCCACAGCAAAATGCCAGCTGGCTTCATGGGTGGCCAACGCGCTATCATGCAGGCTATCCCAAAGCTCAAAGGTTTCAAATCTTTGCATGACAAGGCTCAGGTAGTTTATACCGACCGCCTAAACGATCTTAGTGGTAAAATTGACAACTTCGTCCTCGCCGATAAGGGTCTTATTAGGAATCCTTACGCCAAGGTGAAAGTCATTTCTCGCGGCGAGCTCACCGCTAAGGTTGATATTGAGACACAATTCGCTAGCAAAACTGCTATCGAAGCTCTCAAAAATGCCGGTGGTAGCTTTAAGAAGGTTGCCGTGCCAAAACGCATTGCGAACAAGACTGAGAAATAAAGTCTATCAATCCGAAAATAGCCCTTCCGTAGGGCTATTTTTTGTGCTACAATAATAAAAGTTAAAAGAGTTAGGGACCTATGAATTTCAAGACTATTTTCAAATCACTGAAGAATAAAGACATGTTGAAGCGCATCCTAATTGTTGTGGGGCTTTTGATCGTCTATCGTTTTCTAGCTCACATCCCAGTACCGTTGGGTGAACCAGCCACTTTTCAGGAGGCTATCCAAAACCTAATCGAAAAATCTGATTTCGGTAGTTTTTTGAACTTGATTTCCGGTGGCGGCCTTACTACCTTCTCAATCTTACTCGTAGGTATCTCGCCATATATTACTGCTAGCATTGTCGTCCAGCTCATTACTAAAGCCATTCCACGCCTTGAGGAATTGTCACAGGATGGCGAAACCGGTCGCCGCAAAATTAATCAATGGACACGCATCTTAGCCGTTCCTCTTGCTATAGTTCAGTCTATTGCTTACATATTTATTCTCTATCAATCGGTATTGGCTTCGAACACATCACTAGCCTATACTCCAACGACCGCCGACTGGGCATTATCCGTTACGGCGATGGTTGCTGGCTCAATGATCCTGATGTGGTTTGGTGAGCTAATCACCGAACAGGGAATTGGCAACGGTATCTCTGTAATCATTTTTACAAGTATCATTTCGCAACTTCCTACTACTATGGCTAATCTTGGAGCTGCTCTCTTTGATACATCCGCTGGATCACTCTCGCTTTTCGGTTGGTTTAATCTACCAGTCAATCCTGTCATTTTCTGGGTAATCGTAGGCTTTGCTATAGCTCTACTTGTTGTACTATACTTCCTCGTCAAGCTGAACGAAGCTCAACGCGTTATCACGGTAAACTACGCTAAGCGCGTCCATGGCAACAGTAGTTACGGAGGTATTAAATCGATTCTCCCACTCAAACTAATCGCAGCAGGTGTTGTTCCGGTAATTTTCGCAACTGCCTTCTTATCTTTACCGGCCCTCATCGGTCAGTTGATTCAAACTATCAATCCTGGTAATAGCTTCGGTGCTACATTGACTACTCTTTTCACAGCTCCAAATGCCAGTACCTTTAATACAATGTACCCAGACGGCATCACTGCTCAATGGTTCTTTTATCCAGCACTGTACTTCATTCTCGTAGTAATGTTTACCTACTTCTATACTAGTATTATCTTCAATACTAAAGAAATCGCAGATAATCTCCAAAAACAAGGCGGCTTCATTGAGGGCGTCCGCCCGGGTAACCAAACTGCAGAATATCTTGGTAAAACCATTAATCGGCTAAACTTATTTGGTGCCCTAGCGCTTGGCCTAATTGCTATGTTACCATTCTTGACCGATTATATCTTTATCGTGATATCTGGTCAGCCGCTTGGCCTGTCACTGTCTGGAACCGGTCTGCTCATCGTAGTAACAGTAGCACTCGAAAATCTGCGCCAAGTTAACTCACGTGCGCTAATGGTTACCTATGACGAATACAAATAGTAAAAGGAAGGGTGGTATGCAAGAAACTAATTCGAAAAAAGACTCGAAAAAGTCAAAAACACTACTATTAAACGCTAAAAATAAAGTTAGCGCAAAATCGAAGATTGAAAAAGAAGCTAAGACCATCATCCCCAACAAGGAGAAGAAGCCCGGACTAAAGCTCCCGATCTTTAGCAAATTTCGACCAAAAGCTAGCCATATCATCATCGCTGTTTTTCTCGTAGTATTCTTGGCTTTCTTTGCTCGCGTAGCAATTTGGGAACACAACTACCTCGCCGCCATGGAGGGTAGTGAGCGTGATATTGTAACTAGTGGCGACGGCGAGGTATATGAAGGTGGCGATGAAGTTGATACTACTCAGCCCACTGAAACGCAAATTGCTGAATATACCGTTGCCCCGGATATGCCACGCTATCTCACTATTCCTAGCCTCGGCATCAGAAACGCTCGCATCGTCCAAGTCGGCCTCAAAGACAATAACGAAATGGGAACCCCACGAAGTGCTTATGATATCGGTTGGTATAATCAGTCTTCATTACCTGGCACTAGCGGCACTGCTCTAATCAACGCTCACGGCGGTAACCTCGGAAACGGAATCTTTCGCAACCTACCAGGCATCCAACCAGGGGCAGAAATTCGTATCGAGATGGGTGACGGACGCTTGTACACTTATCGTGTAGTCGATACAGTAACCAAACCGCTCGGTGACGAAGCTAACAACTATATGAGTACCGCTTTTACCTCTCCTGTTCCTGGTAAGGGGTCAATCAGCTTAATAACTTGTACTGGGGATTGGTGGCAAGCTAGTCAAACATATTCCCAGCGCTTCTTTGCTCGTGCTGTCCTAGAATAGAATCATGACGAAAAAATAATTAAATGTGGTTTACTTTAATAGTAATTCGTGA
>CANEKB010000035.1 GCA_947427985.1 uncultured Candidatus Saccharibacteria bacterium | reverse complement strand
GAAGAACTCCGAAAGCCTAGCTCTTTTTGATGATCTTTCAAAGTTCAACAAAAATATGAAAGTGATTATTATTTCGAACGGCTTCGAGGAAGTAACGGCACACCTGGTAGAGAAATGTGAACATGGTGAGCTAGGTGGCGTAGCTTTCGAAAGCGATGATCCGGAAATCTTACACCGTCAATACAAGAGCAATATTTTTGTTACCCCGCACAACGCTCATTGCACGAAAGAAGCCCTAGCCCGACTTTTTGAAATCTGGACTGGCACAATGCTTTCGGTAGCGGAAGGCGAGATTGTTAATCAAGTTAATTAAATGTTAAACAATTTTTAGGAGAAATTTATGCGCGAAATTCATAAGAAAATTAGTCCCGAATATTTTGAGAAAATTTTGAGTGGCGAGAAGACTTTTGAGTATCGGGTGAATGATTTTGAGTGTAACCCGGGCGATATCCTTGTTCTCGACGAATATGAATATACTCAGGGCCAGGGAACTACTGAAGGCCGCCGTCCGACCGGTCGCTCCATCCGCAAGAAGGTTGGCTATGTCGGTTATACCAACGACTTTGATTGGTTAAGTCGTCCTGATGTCAAGGGCGACCTCGAAAAATACGGCGCCCAGATTTTTCGTTGTTAGATGAATAATATAAGCATCGACGTCCCGCGAGGTACAGAAGGTGCCCAGTGCGGGACTTCTTTTTGTGGTTCTAAGAAAAACCGTACTAAGATCTCGTATGCTTGCTAAAATTTCAAAAATAGAATAAAGGTATTGACAAAATCACAATTATTTGCTACAATGGCGAGGTAAGCGGCTTTGACTATTGTCGATTTTAAACTATCTGCCCGTCATCGCACTTAGACCCTTAAGAATAGATGTTAGTTTGAAAAAGCAATAGCCAAAAGATAGCTTTATACTTTTTGTTAGGAGGAATTTCCCATGGCAATTTTGAAGACCCCTTATGAAAGCATCGTCAAGGTACAGGACATCGCAACGGGCAGATTTGCTCACCCCGAAACGGCAATTCGCCTCGGTCTTACCGAGCAGTTGCCGGCGGCGGCGCAAGATGCCCAGAAGATTCTGGTCATCGGCATCGATTTCCAGAACGATTTCGTCGTACCCGACAAGTCCCAGGTTCCTGACGGCGAGCCCTACGGCTCCCTCAGTGTCCCTGGGGCTAAGGAGGACCTCGAGCACTTCACGCGTTTCATCTACAACAACTGCGACAAGATCACGCGGGTATTTCTCTCCATCGACACGCACTTCGTGTATCAGATTTTCCACGGTGCGATGTGGAAGGATGAGAATGGCGACTCCGTCGCCCCCTACACCATGATCACTCCCGACGACCTCAGCAGTGGTAAGTACCGTTTCGTCGGTGGCAATCCTGTCATCGCCAAGCAGTGCGTGGAGACCCTGGCTAAGGCCGGCAAGGGCGGAGTCTACATCTGGCCGTATCACTGCCTCACTGGCACTTTCGGCTGGTGTCCGGAAACGCAGCTCATGCAAATGGTGCATTTCCACAGCGCCGCCCGCAAGACCGTGGGCAAAGAACGGCCCGTCCCGACCTTTAAGGGTACCGATATCTATTCGGAGATGTACGGGTTCATGGAGCCCGAATTCAATCCGAAGGGTGATGCCCTTATCAACAAGGCTGTCCTGGATGTGCTTATGCGCACCGACAACAGTGCCAACGGTGAGCCCAAGTTTGAGTACGATCAGGTCTTCGTCGGCGGCGAGGCTGGCAGTCACTGCCTGCCCGAGTCTGTCCGGCAGATTCTGAAACGGTTCGCCAACTACCCTGAGTTCACCCAGCGCATCACTATTCTGGAAGACTGCACGTCGCCCGTCCCGGGCTTCGAGCAGGTTATGTATGACTCCTTTGAGGAGTTTAAGCGCAACTACGGCGTCCAGATCAAGAAGTCCACCGACATCACGCTTTAAGGGGAGGAAAGAAAAATGAACGATTTCTACGAGGAAAGCTTCAGCGGCATCGACGCGGGGATCACCCCCAACATTCCGACCGACGACGTCGATAATGACCACATGTTCCTGATGAGCGTCGCCCGCGACCGTTCCGGCTCTATGGGCAGCTTCCAGGGCGTCATGCAGAAGTCCACCCAGGAGTTCATCAGCTCAATCAAGGACTCCAAGAGCGATGACGAGATTCTCGTTTCGCTGACCGAGTTCAACGACCGGGTTGACTCCTACGGGTTCCAGAATGTCTCCGACATGCCCACCAGCTACCATCCCTGCAGTACAACCGCCCTCTACGACGCCATCGTCGTCGCGCAGCAGCGTCTCTACGACGGTGCCGGCAACGGCTACATGGAGCAGCTCAATGCCTCCGGCGTCAGAACCCGCGGTGCGCTGGTCATTTTCAGCGACGGAGCCGACAACGACTCCCAGAAGACCGCTGCTGATGCCCGTCAGGCCATCCAGCTCCTGAAGAAGCAGGAGATTCTGGTCGCCTTCATCGCTTTCGGCGACGAGGCTAAGAATATCGCCAACGACCTCGGCATCGACCCGCAGAATGTCCTGCAGACTGATGCTACCGCCAGTGAGCTTCGCAAGATTTGGAATATCATGAGCAAAAGTGCTATCTCCATGAGCAAAAGCGCCGCCAGCGGCAATTCGCAGGATGCGTTTTTTGCTATTTGAACGAACAGTCTGTTCCTGCCAGGGGGGTACCGCGTTCGCGGTACCCCCCTTATTCTTTAAAAAGGAAGTGTTATCGTGATCATCCTCAGTAAGACTGGTTACGATCACATCGACATGGGCATAAATCGCCAAGATGTGGCGTTTGTAACCGGTAAAGGTAAAATCCTGTTCGGAAATGAAAGAAAGTCCGACCAGGAACAAGTTTTGTCCTATATGATCAATCCCATCAAGTTTGTGCTTGATGGCTGCGGATCGACCCCTCACTCGGAGGTTGGGGCCGCGCTTTTTGCGCAGTATTTTTCCACCTATTCCGAGCAAGTCAACCCCGACAACTTTGAGGAAATCGCCAAGATCGTCATGAACGTCTTGGCCAACGGGATTATCCCGAGCGACCGTTTTCGTCGTGATGATCTGAGTTTTACGATTTTAGCCTGTATGGAAACCGAGGAACAGTTTGTTGTGAAATCGTGTGGCGATGGTTTTATCATTGCTATTAAGCACGACGGCGAAATTATGACGTATCAGTTGAACGATTCTGTCAAAATCGGCGGCGACGAGTACCCGAACTACTTGGTGTATAACTACATCGAGAATCGCGAGTCTTTGTTGGAGCCACACCGGCAGGAGATTGGGTTTACTACTACGCTTTTTGCTAAGGAAGAATTTGCGCTGGTTGGCGTAGCGACTGACGGGCTCAGGTTTGTCGATAATCTCGATAACCTTGAAACTACCCGTTGGAACGATGCGCTCCTGGGCGGTAAAGGCAAAAAGCTCAGCGTCATCGTCAATCGCAATCACGCCAAGTTCAAGGATGATATTTCGATCTGTATATAAGAAAGCAGGTGCATTATGGCTATCAATTTGACTGCTGCTGCCATCAAAAAACTTCCCAAGATAGCGGATGGTGGCGAGGCTACTGTCTACAAGCTCAACGATAAAGAGGTTGTGAAGATCTTTCTTCCGAAGACTCGCATCAAAGACAAGGAGGCTAAAGTTAAGAACCTCTTAGCTATGAGCCTGCAGATTCCGGGGCTCGTCACCGCTCGCGATATTGTCGAGACTAATGGTAAATTCGTCGGGTACGTCATGCCCCTGATCGACGGGGCTAATCCGCTTCATGATTTTACCAAGGCTCGCTTTGTCAAAACTGAGCAGCTGACTAATCTGGATGCGCTCCAGATCATCGCCGCCATCGGCGTGAGTCTCCATGACCTGCATAACCGGCACATTGTGGTCGGTGATGTTAGCGACAACAATTTCATGGCTACCGTTTCCAATCCGCACCAGACGTTTCTCATCGACTACGACAGCTGGGGCGTAGGCAACTTGCCGCCGGATGCTTTCACGGAGACTTTTGTTCCTCCCGAAAGCTATAACGGCTCCAAACACATGCTGCTTGACGCTAAAACCGACAACTTTGGCTATGCTATTTTGGCCTTCAATGTCTTGACCAGGTTACACCCGTTCAACGGCACCTATTCGAAGGATGCCAAGATGTCTGTTACAGACCGAATCAAGAATCGGCTGTCCGTGCTGGGTCCGGCCAAGAATGATATTGTCATCAACAAGGCCATACCCTCATGGCAATGGATGAGCCCCGACCTTCAGGACGGGTTCCTCAGTGTCTTTGAGAAGGGCGTTCGCGATTCGGTCGCGCCGCTGATTGACGATCAGTTGAAGCATTCCAAAAAGTGCCCTATACACGGCGTCTACTATTACGACCGTTTTGCCGATTGCCCGCTCTGTAGTGGTCAGGCGAAGATTATTGTCGCACCCGTCAAGGTTGCGGTGACCGGAAAAGGCCCGCAGCTTAAGCTGGTCTTCGAGAGCCCTGATGTACGCCTTATGCTGGACAAAAACAGCTATGTTGCTACTGATGGCTCCATCGTGTATCGCCAGAATAATCGACGCCTGTCTATCCGCAGCGGTGAGCGTGGTATGTTTGCCGTAAATGGCAAGTATGCTATCAATATTGGCAGACATAATGTCAGCATTAAGGATGCTAATGACAAAGAAGCCTGTAACATCCCGCGCGCTTTTGGTTCTGCTATTACCCTCAATGGCATCAATTTGTTCTATGTCGATGTTAATGATGTAGTTTGCCAGCTTACGATGACGGCGATCGGCTTTTCGGATGGCGCAATCCAGCAAAGCTGTAATCCGCTGCTTGCGGCTAATGATGCGGGACAACCGTTTATTGTGGCACGCTACGAAGATCGACTGATGGTCACCTACGACGGACACGACATTGAGTTGCCGTATCGGGACAAAATCACCGAGTACGCTATCAAATACGACGAAAAGACCGCAACCTGGCTTTTCATTATCGAGCTTCGGAATGGCAAGCATCGCACGATCGTGTTCGGCAAGAATGGTATCGAGTATGACAATGATACCGTCAGATATCACGCTGCTCCGTTGTCTAACCTGTGTTACTACGGTGGTACGGTATATGATCCCGGTAACGGCGAAATCGTCGGCACCAACCTGGCGAAGAACCAGTCTAAGAGCTTTGCTTGCCCGGTTGTTGATGCTGATTCTGTCCTTGAGTTTGACGGCCGCGGTTTCGACATTACAACCGATACTAAGCTTTATCGCTTTGGCTAAAGCTAACTCTATTTCTACCCCGCCCCGACCTTTACCGGCCGGGGCATTTTTTTGACAAAAATAAAGCCGCCCCACTAAGGAGCGGCTTTGTTAGTGCGTATCGTTGCGTTACTGTGCACTGATCGCAGACTGAGTGATTTTAATGGTAGTCCGGTTAGTTTGGACAACTGTTCCCAGCCACCAATGTACCTTACGATGTACTGTGAGTCGTGTATCGGATTGCGGCTATTATGCTCTTCTTGCGTAGGTAAATAATCATCTTCAGCATAAAGCTTTTTAATCTCCTGCACGAGAACTTTGGCAATAGCTGCGTTCCAAGACTCGTCACTCCCGTCTTGCAACAGCTTTGCTGCGACCAGCACCTTACGCCAGTCATTTCCGAACCTGGACATGTAGGTCCCGTAGTCGTAAACTAAGCATCCGTCTTTTGCGTCGATTGCTAAGGGTAGCCATTCGTTTTCTTGGTAGAACTTCCATAAGCTGCGGATTAGGTCGACTTCGTTGGGGTTTGACGGGTATAGCCCTGCCGCTCGAATGGCGTCGGCGGGGTTGGGATAAACTTTTCGGATGTGATAAGTTGACAGACAGAGCGGGTCGTTGTCGATGTCTACCAATCTTAGCTTACAGATTTTGTCGCGCTCAGCCTTTCGCAAAAGGTCTGCGATAATCTCTGCTTTGGTGATTTTGACTTTAGCCAAAAAATATCAGTCCTTTCAAAGGTTCTAATTTTCATTCTTTGATATTCTATCACACTTATCGTAAAAAGTCAATGCCAACTTAGCTCTCGTGTATGCCTATTTTGATCGGAATTTATACTAGTCTTGCCGCTTTCCACCAAAAACCATAAAAACTATTGACAAAAGTAAGCATGTGTGCTATAATGGAAGTACGGCCATGCGAAATACACTCCTGGTCGACGCGGCTTGCCGCACAGCACTTTTATAACGGTTTTTGGTAAAAGTCCAATTCATTGAGAGGAGAATCATTCATGACAACTGCAAATTTTCTCGGTAATGCCCATCTCACTATGACCCTGACCTTCGCCCGGGACTTTCTGAACGCTACCTTACCCCGGCTGCGCGCCCTTGGTGTGGAAGTCAAGCCCGAAAAGACTTCCCTGCGCGAGGAGGAGGGCAAGATTCACTGTGGTGATCTGCAGGTCTACAACGACGGGTGGCCGATGATTGAGAACGAGGTTTTCACGCCTAAGGTTATGACCGATCTGGCTAAACTCCTGGAGCGGAAGACCTTCGAGTGGCGGATGTCCGACCTGGCGCCCCGCATTCTGGCAGTCAACTGGCAGCCGGCCGACGATTACAATCCGCACTGTGCCGCCACTGTGGCTCACCAGGCGAAGCATTTCGCTGCGGAGGGAACCAAGGAGAAGGATGCTATCGCCGACCGTGATCTGGTAGTTAACACTGTCAACTTCCGCACCTTCAGCGGCGAGATCGTCACTTTTCCGGTCTCCTACGCCGGCATGATCGAGCTACACAATGCTCTTTGCCGGGCTGAGGCGGTCCGCGACCTGGCGAGCTGCTGGCCGTACTTTGAAGAGCTCGGTTGGTTGGTGACCTTCACCGACCGGCAGGTCATCGCTCACTACGGCTGCGACGACCACATCTACAACTTCCGTCCCGATGAAATCCAGAGTCTCATCAACGATCTTCGGAGTGCATGGGGTAAGAAGCACGCTGCAGCGATCCCTTTTGGCGGCACCGAGATGGTGGTTGTGTCGGGCCCTGATCCGCTTCCTTCTGACGTCATCGTCTAAGCTCAAAACCGTTTGGAGCCTTTTTGCTCCACTAATCCCGCCCCGACCCTCACCGGTCGGGGCAATTTTCTTGACAGGAGTATCTAACCACAATCTGGACACTTTGTAATAATTATTGACTAATCACTAAAATAATGCTAAGATAAATAGCGTTGAGCGAAAGCTCGCAACGCGCACCTTAAAATGTTTAGTTTTTATAGACTTTTGAGGTGCAGCACACTTTTAGAGGAGGTATCCCTATGCTAGAGCAAATCCTGTCCGTCCTGCTCCCGTTCCTTCCCGTCGTGATCATCATCCTCGTTGTGGTACTGGTTCTGGTCTTGACCATCAAGATCGCCAGTGGCAACGAGGTCCTAGTGGTTACCGGTGTGGGCGCCACCAAGAAAGTTTCCACCAAGGTGAAAGCGCTTCGCAATGGTCAAGAAACCACCGAAGATCAAGTCACCTATGTCCCCAAGATCAAGGTGGCTGGGGCCGCATTCGTTATCCCCTTCATCCAGCAATCGCGCAAGTTCGACATCTGTGTCAAGAAGGCCAGCAAGGACAACGACACCATGAAAACCAAGACTGGTGTCGAGATCGTCATCGACTGGAGCATTTCCTACGCGCCGAACGCCGACAGCATCGAAACTCTGCAACCATGCATCCGTCAGTTCCTCGACAAGAAGGATGACGAGATCATGGAGATCGTCATGAGCTCGGTGGCTGGCGGTATGCGTGCTGTCATTTCGACTATGACGCCGCAGCAAGTCATGGTGGGCAAGGAAACCTTGGATGAGTCTGTCCAGACCAACATCGCCGGCCAGATGGCCGAGTTGGGCTATAAGGTCCAGATCTATATCCAGGAAGTTCGCGACGCCAAGGATAGTACTTACTATCGTGATTTGGCCGCCGAGGACCGCGAGAAAACCCGTCAGAATGCTGCCACCATTACCGCCGAGGCTGATCAGGCTATCCGTCAGAAGCAAGCCTTGACCGAGCAGGCTGCAAAGCAGGCCGAGCTGGATAGCGAAGTCGCCATTGCTGAGCGTCAGCGCGATGCTGCTCTGAAGAAGGCCTCCTTCAAGGTGGAAACCGATCAGGCTGAAGCTGATGCTGCTATTGCCGGCGAGCTGCGGACTACCGAGCGTAACCGCGAGCTGACCGAGAAGCAGGGTGCTGTCAGGGTTATGGAACAGGAACAGGCTGAACTGGCCGCCAAGGCTGAGCAGACTGTTACTGTTACCCGAGCCGAGACTGCCAAGCAGCAAGCCATCATCGAGGCTAAGGCGCAAGCCGAACAGCGTCAGATTAACGCCCAGGCTGCGGCCTCTGTCGTCGAGACGGAAGCTGCCGGTAGAGCTAAGGCTGCCCAAGCTACTGCGAGCGGCGAAGCTGAAGCTGCCAAGGCTAAGGCTGCCGGTGAAGCCGAAGCGGCTCGTTTGCGGGCCGATGGTGAAGCTGCTGCTATTAAGCTGAAAGCTTCCGCTGAGGCCGAGCGTATCAGTACGACTGGTAGCGCCGAAGCTAAGGCTATCGAGGCCAAGGGCCTCGCCGAGGCTGCCGCAATTGAGGCGAAGGGTAAAGCCGAAGCCGAAGCGGCCCGGGCGCTCTCCGATGCACAGGCCGCCAACGACCGCGTCAACTTTGAGATTCGGAAGCTGGAAATCGAGGCTAAGGCGAAGGTGGAAGTCGCCACTAATATCGCTACGGCTATGGCTACGATCGGCGAAAAGGCCACCTTCTACGATTTTGGTGGAAGCACTGGCGTCAGCGACGGCGGCGACCTGTTGACCCGCGTGATGGGCAACATCCCGCAGCTTTTCGCCAAGGCTAACCTCCAGAACCAGGCCCTGAACGGCCAGGCTCTCCCTGGCACCCTTAACGAGTTGGTGAGCGCTATTATCAGCCCGCTGGGCGAAGCTCTGCACGGTGGTCAGACCGACGAGGAAGCCACCGATGCTGAGGATAAGCCCGACGACGGCGCAGGCACTCCGAAACTCCCGGAAACCGCTTCGAGTGCAGATTCGTCCACAGCTCTGGCGACCAGCAAGAAGAAGGACGGGTCGAAGAAGGGGATGAACCCCGAGAACCCTGACGAGAAATGACTTTTTGCCAAAGGCGAAGTACTCCCCAGTGCACTGGGGAGTATGGTAAGTTTACCATACTCCCTCTCGTCGTATAAACGCAAAAGCTAAACAAATCCATAGAGTCCCCTAGCAAGCTAGGGGACTTTTGCTACTCTGAGCTAGGGGGTCTACACGTATCTTGTATTGACAAAATAGGGAATCAATGCTACAATGGCAGTATAAGCCTTACAGAGGCTCTATCTGTAGTGGTTTTAGTGCACCTTACAGGTAGTCTCCGTATGGTAATTCTTATTAGGAGTGATGCGAAATGTCAGGTTGGACTATATCCCACCAAATTTCTGAAGCTGCCGCCATCGATCTTATGCGCGCCCAGGTTAAGAAACCGGTTGCCGTTATTGTTATCGGTGGCAACGATGAGGTCACGGAGAAGGTGACCGCGGCGCTCTGCCAGAGCGTAGGCTGTGGCCACGGCTACGTTCATGAGCTCACTGGCACAGTGGAAGTTGATGCTATTCGCGACGCCACTTTCCAGACGCATTCCTTCGTGTTTGTGAATCTTATCCACGGCTCCAGTTCCGCTCATGGCTTTCGCCATGCCGTCGTCCAGCGGCTCCGTGCTGTCGGCGCCAAGACGATAATCATCGTCCGAGCTAAGAGCGATCCCATGCGTGATAATCCTAACGCCAACGCCGTTAATGAGGCTCTCTGCCAGAATCCGCCCACCCTTGACGGTGTCGACTACATTTTTACCCTAGAGCCCTAGGGTTCCGCCCGCCCCGGTCCTCATGCCGGGGCATTTTTTATCTAAAACCTCTTTACTTTTGGGGAAGAATTAGATATTATATGTAGGTAGAGTTGGAGCTGGTTGATATTAGCGCTCTGACACAAATAATAATTAAAA
>CANEKB010000034.1 GCA_947427985.1 uncultured Candidatus Saccharibacteria bacterium | reverse complement strand
GGTGCTGGTGTCGTTGCTTACCGCAATGCTCGCCGTGCTAGCAAGGAAGCGTAATTCGTTAATCGAATTTAGCTATTCTTGAGAAGCTCAAAACTCCCCCAATCTGGGGGAGTTTTGTTTTGCTACTAGATACGACGAGTTGATGTGCTAGCATAACTATCATTCTATAAGAAGTTGTTTCCCGGCGAGCGCGGGTCCGATTTCGACGCACGGAGTGCGGCAATGAGGAGAGCGCTCCCGAACTTCGTTGGAATGATAGTTATGCTAGTGGGTTAGAGCAGATTCATATATTGACTTTTAAGCAAATCTGTGCTAATATATATGATATAGGTGGGTATTATACCATAATTTCGGGCGGTCTTTAAAAGATCTGACCCCGAGGAGAGATTTTGGCATGAGAAAGCGCCAGAAAACTCGCGAAGAAAGGGAATTAGCCGCCTCCTTGACTGAGGCATCGGAAAAGGAGCTTGCTAAAAAATCCAAACGTTCGCGTAAGTCGAAGAAATCTCAGCCGACGACACCTGAGCCTGTCGAACGGCCGCTTTTCATGTCTGCATCTCTCCCGGCTCCTCCGATTCCACCGCTCCCAACAACCTTGCGCCCTGCACCAGCTTTGGTTCCTACTCTTGCAAAGAAACGTCTCGACGATTTTGATGTCAACTCAATCCAGAACTACCAAGAATTACTTGCTGCCCTAAAGGCTAAAAAGGTCCAAATTACTTTAGGTAACGATATTGTTGCTACAGATAATATCCTAATTAACTATGATGTTGCGATTAATTTCAACGGCCATAGTATTATATCTGACGAGACCATTCCCGCAGCCCGCGTACTGGATATCCGTAGTGGCGAAGTTACCTTGACCGGCAAGGGGAAGATCTTTGCTATGGGTGACCGCAGCGTGGCTCTGCGTATTTTTGGCGCAATTAGCACGGAAATGCCGTCTTATACTACTGTTACGATTGACGAAGGGATTAGCCTCTTTTCGCCAAGTTCGTATGCAGTTTTTGTGGCGGCGAACCTTGGGGCTGCCTATGGCCTAAAACTCAACTTTTCTGGAGAGATTATCGCTCGTGATGGTATTTGTTTGAGCGCCGATGTGCGTGGCACACGTCAACGTAATCTCCCAGTTATTACAGTAAAAAGCGGTGCACGAATTATTGTTGATGAGAATTCTGGAGCCGCTCTTAGTGCGCTAGGTTATGGCATTTGGGAAATTGGTGCAGTTTGTCTGCGGGGGGCTAGCGGTATTCGGGCAAAATCCGGTCAGATCAAGTGTCAACATACTCAGGTGGTCTCGAACGGCCCTGCCGATATCGCTACTTTCCAAATCGAGCCAAACGATGCGGCAAATCTGGAGCTTTCTATCGACGGCGGCACCTACGTTAGCGAACACTCGTATATTATTGATGGTGTAGCATCTAGCATCCAGAAACTCTCTATCAAAGATAGCGATTTTCATGGCGCACGCGGCGATTATCCGGCTGATATTCGTACGGTAATTAATGCTTCTGCGCAGATTTTGCAGGGTGTAGAGTCTTCTTTTGCGGCTCGTCCGCTTCCTTTGCCGGAACTGCCAACTGCTCCCGTTCCGATTCCTGAGGAGCCTCTTCCAGCTGCACCTGCTATACCAGCTATTGCTCCGCCAGACGTAGCTATGCCGACAACGTCGGATTCATCGACCGCTGTCGACTCGACGCCTCCGCCTGCTCTAGAGCCAGATGAACGCGAGGCTGCTCGGAATGCGCTAGCTGATGCAATTGGTGATTTAGAGAAGCTGCGTTCTTCGGATTACGCTGCCGGTTTTTCGGCGATGCGTCGTGCAATTAGCCAGGCAAAAAGGGTTTTGCGTAGCAACCGTGCTAGCTTGGCTGATATCCGCGATGCGGCTGGCGACCTACTGTCCGCCTTTGATAATCTAGAAGAGCGCGACGATATGTCTCTCAGTGATGAAGAACTAGACGAACTATTCTACCACGGAGCCGTTCTTGAAGAAATGGCTTCCGATCGGGAAAGACCTGTCAAAAAGTCACGGCGACTCTTTAGTAAGAAGACCGCCAAAGTCCTGGATGCTCCCTCTATCCCTCTAGAAAATGCCGTAAACCTCGCATTTCAGCCGTTAACCTCAACAGCAACGTCAGTGACACCTACAACATCTTCTCCTGTTGTATCCGCTAGCCTTACACCTACTCCAGCTGTAGTCCCAGTCGCCCCGAAACCAACGTTAACTATGCCAGTCTCTACGCCTGCCACCCCTGTCGCTCCCGCTGCTACCCCAGCTGCTCCAACACCTTCAACTGTTCAGGCTGCTATTCCGGCTACTCCTGAGCCAAATCTATCAATGCTTCGCGAGGTAATTTCAGCAATTGCTCGACTTGACCCACAAAAATACACAGTCACCAGTTACCAAGGTCTCCTTAATACACTTTCTTTTGCAAAAGAAATCATTGGTCGTGAAAACGTCCAGCAGGCCGAGATTGATCAGATCGCCTCGCGCCTACTTACGGAGCTAACCGACCTCGAGCCGGCTCCGGTTTTGTATCAATATTCTAGTTTTTCTTCCGGGTCGATTGACGAAATGTCTCCATCGGCGCATTGGTCGGCAGGCGTCAGCTCTATCGACGAAACAACTCCCTTCGACTATGCTAATTATCGCCCACCACGCGTCAAGCCAAAACTTAGCTCACCGTTGACTGGGCTCATGAAGAGTATTACGATTGGAGCTCGAGTTGGGCTCGCGACCTATCGCCGCTCTCGCCGCGCAGCTAAGAATATCTAATCTTTTCATCCTCCCATTGATTACTCTATAGCTAGACAACGGAGGGAATAAACCGATTTTAATCATACTTGTGCTTGCAAAAGAAAACCCGCCCGGTCTATAATGACCGCACAGGCAAAACTGCTCAGTCGGATTTCCTGTATTAGTCAACTAAAACCAATCATGCAAAATCTTCTGTCTGTCCATATTCACCCATCTTGGCACTTTTACGTGGCTGTAGCTGGGATCTTTTGTGGGGTTGTGATTAGTATAGCTTTTTCTTTACGAATTTTTGTGGAATTATACTGGTTGATTTTGGCGTCCATACTGCTGATTATGGCCATTATCTTCCAGGCTAAATTTATGCTAGCCCTAGCCTTTTTGGCTGGTTTCATTATTGGTAATTTTCGTAGTTTGCCGCAACTTTCTAGCCAAGAATTTTTCTCTACTAACGCTGGTCAAACTGTACTCATTTCTGGTTTAATTTCTGATGATCCCGACTTTTCCGAAGGGAATAACGTCATTCATTTAAGCAAAATATGCGTAGATAATGAGATGTGTTTTGCTGGTACGGCTTATATAAAACTTGCACGGAAAATTGAGGTTGAACGTTCAGATTACGTAATCTTGCAAGGTAAATTAGGTGACGGTTTCGGGACGTTTGTTACGAGCATTTTTCGACCAACCGTACTCAATATTGATAAAGCTATCCCGGGTGATCTGTTTGCGAAGTTTAAAGCCTTTTTCTCTGATCGAATTCGGGATTATATCGCTTCGCCCGAAGTCGACCTTGGTCTGGGCTACCTTATGGGGATGAAGTCAGGACTTTCTGATGAATTTTCAGAGGCTTTGCGTACTGTTGGTATGACACACGTGATTGTAGCTTCGGGCGCACACCTAGGCATTTTAGTTGGTGCTGCGAAAAAACTTTTCGGCCGCCTATCGAAGTTTGCTGGGCTTATGTTCTCGATACTATTGATCATAGCCTTTGTTTTGACAGTCGGCTTTACTCCATCGATGACGCGAGCCGCGTTAGTCACGACGTTGTCATTAATGATGGGCTACGTCGGTCGTAAGTTTAGACCTTGGCGGCTTTTAATCTTAGTTGCAGCGCTGACTTTACTAATTGAACCAGTCAACTTTCTTAGCCTTGGTTGGCAACTCTCCTTCGCTTCTTTCTTTGGGATTCTCATTTTGGCTCCACGTCTAGGTCGGTTTCTTTATGGTGGCAAAACTCCTCCTTGGCTGGCCGGCATGCTGATTACGAGTTTCGCTACTAGTCTAGTTTGTGCTCCTATTTTAATCTATAACTTTGGCTCAATCTCGCTTCTTTCATTTGTGGCAAATCTAGTTATCTTGCCTACTTTACCTTATGTTATGCTGTTGGTTTTCTTAGTTGGAGCTACGAGCTTCTTGCCGGCGTTGGCTGGGTTGCTCGCGCTGCCTGCGACCTGGTTGTTGGATTTTCACATCAGTATAGTAAACCTTTTGTCAGAAAAGACTATGTTTGTAGTTAATTTGCCAGCCACGGATCCTCGTTTTTTCTTGCTTTATCTACCTATGGCTATTATCCTGCTCTGGACGCAGCTTTGGGGGCATAAACATCGTCGAAAGAGCCGTATCCCGATTATCAAAAATGAGAAAATATGCTATAATAATGAATATGAGAATTAGCTCTGAGTCCGAAATGTTAGCTTTTGGTCGTCAAATGGCTGAGAATTTGACTTTCCCGGCAGTTTTTGAACTTGTTGGTGACGTAGGCGCAGGGAAGACGACTTTTACGCGTGGGCTCGCTGAAGGTCTTGGTATAAGCTCGGCAGTTACTAGCCCTAGCTTCACGATCTCTAAACGCTATGCCTTTCCGTTGTCACATCCTGAGAATAACACTAGTGGCAACCTGATTCATTATGATTTTTATCGTCTCGACGATCCAGGTATTATGCGTGAAGAACTTTCTGAAGCACTTTTGCTGCCGAACGCAGTAATTGTTGTGGAATGGGGTGGTGGCGTTGCGGACTTGTTGCCTGCGAACAAAACCCGTATCGAGTTCAACCTTACTCCTGAAGGCGATCGGGAACTTCAGATCTCTGCGCCAGGGAAGTTAGAAACTGTAGAAATTAGCGACCTATCTCCTGTCATAAAGAATGTAGGCGGTGCATCTTCTACTACTAGTAATAAGTCTAAAAAAGAGTCTTCCATTTGCGAGATCTATTTAGATACGTCAACAAATGTGTGTCGGCTAGGCATTAACGACCAAACGTATTCTTGGGATTCTGGTCGCATCATGGCTGAGCAAATTTTTACTTTTATTCATAATAAACTTTCTGAAAATAATTTTGACTGGCCAGATATTACGAAAATTACTTATTTTTCTGGTCCAGGCTCTTTTACTGGTCTTCGTATCGGCGCCGCGGTTGTTAATACTCTTGCCGACCAGCTGCAGATCCCGCTTTTTGATCATCATGATGTTCAACGGCCTGTAATTATTCCAGAATACGGTCGCTCTGCCAATATCTCTGCTCCTAAGAAATAATTTCCACCCTATCTTAAAACCTATAAATATAGTATACTTAGAACGGAACTTTATTAATTTTTTATTTATTTGTTACCCCGCTGACATAGAGAAAAATGCCAGCAAAACAATTAGGAAGGTCTTTCTAGGATGGAGATACTATTTATTATTATCGCGCTCATCGGCGGTGCTGCGTTGGGTGCTGGTGGCCTCTATGGTTATAACAAGAAAAACGAAAATGGTGGCAAGGTAAAAGCGGATGACCTGGTTCGTAAAGCAAAGAATGAGGCTTCGGATATTGTCTCGAAAGCTAAAAGTGATGCCGCTAACCTTGCGGCCAAGTCTCAGCAGGAAGAAGCTGAACGTCGTCGTGAATGGAAGAACACTGAGAATCGTCTTAGTGAACGTGAAATAAACCTTGATAACAAACTTGATCAACTCGAAAAGAAGACCGAGCGTCTCGTTAAACAAGAGAAGGAACTTGATGACCTGAAACTTGAGGTTCGTGATATTCGTAACAAACAGCAAGAAAAGCTTGAGAAAATCGCTGGCCTTACCAAAGAGGATGCCCGTGATAAACTGATGCAAATGACCGAGCGCGATATTAAGCAAGATCTTGCCGGTCTCGTAGCTAAAGAGCAGAAAGAAATAAAACACGAAGTTGACGAAACTGCTCAAGCAATCCTCCTTACTGCGATGGAACGTATGTCTTCCGAAGTGACCGCCGATCGTACCGTCACAGCTCTGAAACTTCCTGATGATGACATGAAAGGTCGCATTATTGGCAAAGAAGGTCGTAATATTCAGGCGCTTCAGCGTGCTACTGGTGTAGACATCATGGTTGATGATACTCCGGGTATGGTGGTACTTTCTAGTTTTGACCCAATCCGTCGCCAAGTTGCCCGGTACGCATTAGAGCGTCTGATGAAAGACGGTCGTATCAACCCAAGCTCAATCGAAGAAGCGGTTGCAAAGGCTGAGCGCGAAATCGAGAAGGAAGTTATCCGTGCCGGAGAAGATGCTGCTCGCGAAGTTGGAGTTGTAGGGATTCCGCGTGAATTGCTTCACCTTCTTGGTGAACTTAAATTCCGCACTAGCTATGGCCAGAACGTATTGCTTCATTCTGTCGAGATGACTCATATCGCGGGCATGATTGCTGAGGAAATCGGTGCAAATAAGCGTGTCGCAAAGACGGCTACGCTTCTTCACGATATCGGTAAGGCCGTGACGCATAAAATTGAAGGGAAGCATGCCGAGATCGGTGCTGAGCTCGCGAAGAAATATGGTATGCCAGATGATGTCGTACACGCGATGGCTGCCCATCACGATGACATAGAGCCAACTACCCCAGAGGCCATCATTGTGAAGATTGTCGATTCACTTTCGGCGGCTCGTCCGGGCGCGCGCAATATTTCTGCAGAGAATTTTGCTGAGCGTATGCGTGACCTCGAAAATATCGCCACTAGTTTCCCAGGTATTGACAAGGCTTATGCAATTTCTGCTGGTCGTGAAATCCGAGTCATTGTTGAGCCTAAACAGATTGATGATCTCTCCGCACTTAAGCTCGCTCGCGATATCGCTAATAAGATTGAAGCCACAATGTCATACCCTGGCGTCATTAAGGTTAATGTAATTCGTGAAACCCGTGCCGTCGAATATGCAAAGTAAGACGGTTCCCGGGCATTCTAGCATTATGGACAATCAGACGGAGGTTCCTGAAAAACCGGAACAGCTTCCAGTTGGAGAGACCCCGCTTAAACAGAGAATTAAGAAATCAACCGTTATTAAGTTCGTGTTGCTTGGACTCCTGGCTGCGGCGGTAATTGGCTATCTCGCGTGGGACGTGCTCGCAAAAGGTCCAATTATGCAGCTTTTGTCGAACCGCGATGAGCTAGTTCGCATTATGAATGATATTGGCCCATGGGCACCGCTCTTCTATATTTTGATTCAGGTTGTTCAGGTCGTTGTAGCGCCTATCCCGGGGCAAATTGTCGGTGGTGTCGGCGGGTTTCTCTTTGGGCATTGGGGTATACTCTGGACAACAATTGGCAGCATTATTGGTTTTTGGTTGGTATTTTGTATTGCTCGCAAATTTGGCCGCCCTCTCATCGAGAAAATTTTCAAGAAGCCGGCCGTCGACAAATTTGATTTTATCATCAACGCTAAGGGTGCTGCACTAATCATCTTTGCCATCTTTCTGCTTCCTGGTTTTCCGGACGACTTAATTTGTTATGTCGCCGGCCTGACGAAGCTTTCTATGCGTAAGCTTTTACTTATTTCCATCTTGGGCTGTTTCCCAACCATTGTGCTTACAAATTATATCGGAATGGGCATCAGTGGCAATATTGGCCTCGTTGTGGTACTTTCTCTAGCGGTAGTCGTTATTATTGGTCTTGCGGCCTGGAAGCGTGAGCAAATCATCGCCTTTCTCAAGCGTGAAGGTTCTGACAATAACTCTCCTAAGAATTCTTAATACTTATATAGTTCCGGAGTCGCCTGCAGTTTTTCTAGGCTATCAAATTCTTTTTCCAAGAATCTTGACTCTGGCGTCTTGGCGAGCTCTACTGCTTCATCAAAGCTCATCGCTACCAGTTCGATTTTTTCTCCGGCATCTAAACTTTGCGCAGTTTGCTCTTCTAGCTCAGTCGCTAAGAAAGTATAAACTAACCAATCAGTTTTGCTGAATGGCTGCTCTACGCGGATTAATTTCCAGTTCTTCATCTTTAGCCCAGTTTCTTCCAGTAACTCTCGTTTCGCTGCGGCTAGCTCATCCATATCATCGGTGTCCATTCTTCCGCCCGGATAGTCATAAAAACAATCTTTCCGCGGTTGTTCCTGTTTCGTAATAATTATCTTCGGTCCTGGCTTTTCCGAAACTTGGGCATTTTCCAGCTGTTTCGCTTCTTCTTCCGACAAGACTGCCAAGATCTTTACCGTGTCTGGGCGTCCCAGCATTTCAAATGTCTGCATGCTTCCGTCAAACATCTCTTGTGGCCACTGATAAACATCATAAATCACCCCCGAAAAGACTTTCTTTGCCTCTTTCGGTACTAATTTTGCCCATTCTGGTATGTATTTTCGCATAAAATCTCCACTCCTATCCTACAAACCCTACTATTGCAATCACCAGCGTCGCTACCCCCGCTCCGCAGATTAGCCCAATTGCTTCTCCGCTCGTCAGGCCTAATGCTGCGCACATCGCTGCCAGACCGACCCATAGAATCAATAGGCAAATCGCCGTCCACGGATATCGGATATGCAGAATTAAACTTTTCATAAAACTCTTCTCTTTCATGCGAAGATCCTTTCTTTCACGATGTTAAACAAGTATTCGTCATGATTTGCGAGTGAAGAAACTGTATTGATGAGTAGCTCGTAGCTCTCTGTTAGCCCATAGCGCGTCACTTTTACGGTATCGTGCGGCACGCCAGTCACTCGCGCATTAGCCAGCGCGTAATCCATCGACTGCAACATAATTTCCGAGAAAGCATTATAGCTCTCGTTGTTATCGAGAATTGTCACAGCCCCAAGGAAAGCTTGCATCGCCTTCAGCAGCTCGAAATTAATCGTATCAACTTTCACATCTAGCACTCTCGTCCCGACCACCTGGATAAACACGTCCATCAAATGCCCATTCTTAAATGATTCGAGATAGTTCATGTTGCCGAGCATTTCTTGCCCGAGCTTCTTCGTAATTGCGGATGCCAAAATCCCAAGCAAATTGTCATCTTCAAAATTACATTTTTGCATCGCTAGGGAAATATCCGGGCAGAAACAAGTTACGGTTGTTTCGAGCAGCTTCTGGAACCCGTCTTGCCCGCACAGAATTTCGTAGTAACTCTCCACCCACTTATAGTAGGCTTCGTGGCTAGTCGGTTTTTGCGCGATAATTCCAAAGTCAATCAACCCAATTCGATTATTGTCTAACAGGACAATGTTGCCTGGGTGCGGGTCGCCGTAAACGTAATCAGCGCACATTGCGGTATATAATGCCTCGCCGCCTGCCAAAACCACCTGTTTCCACAGATCTGAGCCAGTCAATTCTTTTGTACTTGCTGTTGCTGGCTTTTCTCGCGTAGCCATAGCCATCACGTCCGCTAGTGATGGTCCTTCGATAAAATCTTGCACGATTACATTTTTTGACGATAGTGTTTCGTATACCTTTGGGATGATAATTTGTGGATGATTCCGGTAAAATTCCGCGAAGTATTTCTGGTTTTCTCTTTCGCGCCGATAGTCAGTTTCTTGAATCAACATTTTTGCATAGGCATCGTATGCGTCGGTGTAGTCTACTAGATATTGCGGTAGGAATTTTGAGAACAGCCAGCATAATCTCCGTAGTGCTTTTAGGTCGGTTTTTAGATTTTGCTGGATTGATGGACGTAGGATTTTAATTGCCACATTTTCGCCACTACATAGCTGGCCTCGATAAACTAGCGCAAAACTCCCTGCTGCGACCGGTTCTTCCGACACCCATACAAAATCCTCCATATGTATATGTTTTGCTAATTCTAGTGGTTCGCGTGGCGCTTGCGAAAACACTTCCATCTCCCGTGGCCCGCCCCAGCCTTCTAGGAACTTGCTTGATCCACCCAAAATTTGTAAAAACTTTATATAAACTCCGCCCCATTCTCGAAAGTTCTCAAAAATCGCTCGACGATACTCGCAATCCTTGCGCGTAGTTCGCGATAGTCGAATTTTCGCTAATCGCAGAACTAATTTTATGTATCGCCGAACGTTTCTCATCGTTTTTTACCA
>CANEKB010000033.1 GCA_947427985.1 uncultured Candidatus Saccharibacteria bacterium | reverse complement strand
CTGGGTTTGTTAAAGTTTTAAGCGACTAGTACATGGTCGCATTTTTGTTATCAGGGCGACCAGAAAGGGCAAGCAAATGAATACTATAAAACTTATCGATTTACTAAAACTGCCAAAGGAAAAGTTGTCTAGACTGAAGTTGATTTTTAATAGTGACTGGGATTACGACCCGAACAATACTTTGGACGAGTTCAAACTTTGGCTCGGTGATAGACCGCGCCGTTTTGAACTCCTAAAAATGTATAGCCATGGCGAAGCCGATCTCGTTCGCGAGTCAGTCAAAACTCATAACCCTAACGGTCGCAAACGCTATATTAGCGGCGACTACGTTCTCAGTTTTATTCCGTTTGGCAGCAAGGACTGGCTGCTCGTAAATGCCTATAAGGTCATCAATGATAATAAGGTTTTTGTCGAGGCGGACGAATCGGCGCTTCCGGAAGTAGCAGGCTATATAGGTAAGCTAGTGATTACTTGGGCAGATCGCAATACCATGAATATTGTCATGCGTGACAAGGACGCAATTTCTCGGCTAACGGTCAAAACTATTCTCGAACAGCCCTATGATACGGTAGAGGCGAAGTTTCCAGGCTACGGAAACGTCAACTTATCTTGGTCGGAATTAAAATACGTCCTGCATCTCCAGACTTGGCAAACCGCACTTGAAAATCAAAAAGGTGTCTACCTCATAACTGATACTGCTACAAATAAGCGTTATGTCGGTTCGGCTTACGGCAACGAAATGCTACTTGGTAGATGGCAGGCTTATGCTAAAAACGGACATGGTGGCAATAAGGAACTAAAAATTCTAGTCGAGGAACAAGGCTTAGACTACGTAAAAGATAATTTCCGCTACTCGATTCTCGAACACGAGAAATCTGCTACAAATGACGAGGCGATTATTGCGAGAGAATCTTGGTGGAAAGAATTGCTCCTGACTCGCAACCCAAAGTTCGGATATAATGCGAATTAGGGTTTGCCGAGAGCATGGAAATATAGGATAATTAGGCTATGAACGAGAAGTATATCAATATAGAGCGAGAACCTTGTAACCGCACTCAAGATTCGAGAGAAGCGCTTATGGAGATTGTTTCTCGTGACATTATTTTCGTTCTCAGTTACCCTGATATGACATACGACCATGACTCAGAAAAAATGGGCGATTTTTGCGAAGTCGCATATTGGCAAGGCGATAAAATAGTGTGGCAAGAATATAGTCACTTAAGCCGAGAGACGGTTACTGATTTTATAGATAAGTTAGGCAACAGAGTTACTGCTATTAAAAAGTGGGGAGATTTTACAGATTATATTGGTAAACCGCGTGAAGAGTTTCATACGGATGAGCATGACTTAATCTACCAAGGTAAGTACCGCTTTAAAGGCAATTCTGACATAAACTTTGGTTGGATATTTAATGGAAAGTAGAGGAGGTTTTATGAAATACTACTATAAAAACGGCGTAGAATATGCTCGGCCTGTCGATGTAGCTGAGCTTCTATGCGAATCCAACCAGTTCACTGCCGAAGAGAAGGAACAAATTCGAAAGGAAGCTAAGCGCTATCCCGAACTTGTCAAGTCTAACAAGCTAATTCTGTCAGACTGGTTCTCCCTGTTGGATAAGCGTATCGGCAATTAGGTTACAAGCGTGTTAGATATAGACAACTACAAAAAATTAAGCCCAGAGGCTAAGAAATTCTACGATGAGCACGAAGAATAATCGACGAGTGATGAGGCAAAATGACTAGTCAGGATAATAGTTTACGCTCTCGCTTCAAGCTGCAAATGCCGAGCTTGGATGAATGCGATAAGAATGACCTCAAGCATGCTCGCGACAAAGCTACGAGCTTAACCAAATCTCAGCTCAAGCAGCTCAAGAAGCTGGCTCGATTCGTTAGTATTTTCAGGTTTGCTTATTTCCCAATCAATGCCAAAATCTTGCCAACATTCTACGATTTAAGCTTGTTTGTTGGGAGTACTTACCTTTGGGATGAGGCTTATAAGTGGATTTTACTCAGGGACAGACATAAATACGAGGACTTAGACTTAGATTTAACGTTGGTATTATTAACTGGTGTATTAGCTGGTAGTGATGATGGACTAGGTGCTGACCTTTGGTATGGAATGGGTATTACTCGAAAGCTGCTGAAGCGCTTAATAAAACTTATAGAGGCGGAGCAAAAACCTAATAATTGATAAAGGAAAGGAGGCAAATGGCTTTATATCAGGAAACACCATACGACTACATAAACACAGCCTTAGAACTAGCAGTCAAGGCTCATACTGGCCAAGTAGATAAAGGTAATGGCTTGCCGTATATTCTACATCCACTCACGGTCGCTAGTCGAGTCCGAACTCCAGAGCAGAAAGCGGCAGCCATTCTACACGATACATTAGAAGATACCAATCTAACACCAGACGACTTCCGCAGGGCTGGCATCCCTGAAAGAGTGATAGAGCTAGTGGAAATCTTAACTGATCCAAAAGACGGTGATTTTACTAGCTACATAAATAGAGTAGCCTCAGACTTTGATGCTACCGTAGTTAAACATGCCGATCTAGAAGATAACCTCAGCCCTAAGAGAGGTAGAGGACTTAATGATAAGATCCGAAGCAAAGTTTATACTAGGTTGGAGATCTTAGAGAAGAAGTATCCCGAGCTAAAATACATGTAATCACAACGAGAAAACGGCAAAACGGCAATTATGCACAAAAAGATGGGTAAATACTTGAGTTTGTGAGTTGCTGACGCAGGAGCACATTCTAAGTTGCTTAGAGTGTGTATTTTTTTGCGTAGCTTAGTTCCTAAATCTCAAACTTTTATACCATTGTTAACATCAGCTTTGCTTGTCCGAGCTTTAGTTTTACACTATACTATATTTGTATATGATTGTCAATGAAGATTGGAAGCCAAACTTTTACAAGTATGAGAAGGTCCGTAGAACTGGCAGATACAATATGATTATGGAAGCTAACCAAGCGATAAAGGCTTGTGGCATTACTAGCCGAGAGTATAGGGACATTATACTTAACTACAATCATTATAAAAGATACGTTGAAGCGGAATATGAGTCGGTTGATAAGTTTATGAGGAAGTATAAGAAATGCGACTTTTAGACTACGAGTGTCAGGCTACTTTTTGGGAAGATTTTACCATAGCGGAACGCTTTGGAGCTAAAGCAATTAGAGATACTTATAAGAGGGCTAGGGCGGAATGGGGGTGTGATAGAATTTATGGAACAGAACTTTCAATGGTGCTTAATCATAAATGTTGGTATTGGTACGAGAAACAGAACGAAGAATTTAGTAAACTTTATGCTGAGCTGTGGGAAGAATATCATGAGTGGGTGCTTGAGAATTGGAAAGGTGAGGAGCTAACTTATTATTTGAGGATTACAGACTAGAATCGCGGAAAACAAAACATCAACACAAAAAGTATAAGAATAACCTGTACAGCATAGTTTTTATGCTATTATAGAGGTGGACTAGGGAGGTGTTTATTCTCTAGCCCGTAATATCAAATTTAATTCCCGTCAAAGGAGGAAGTATGGCAAAAAACGCTGTACGAACTTCAAAGCCTGTCGCTAGTAAAGCGTCCAAGCTTATGAAGTCAAGTAGCTCCGCAAAAGTGCGAAGCGTAGCCGCTAGTGCCGTTGCAAATCGCAAGAGCACTGGCAAGAAATAAGGCTTTACCCCTAGAGTTTAATCTGGGGGTAAAACTTTTCAGAAGATAGCCGACAATCGAACTGTCAATATACTAACTTTTAGCATCGGCTACTATAAGCCCAAGCAACATTTAACCTCGGAACACTTGTAAATGGTTAAAACCTGACGCAAGCAGGCGCACCAAGAAGGACACCCTTTGATTTTTATCATAGAATCGAAGGGCCTTTTTAGTTTCCACTTCAGTTCTTATTGACAAAAAATTATAAGTATTCTACAATGGCAGCATATAACTGTTAGGCGGGTAGAGCAGAGAACATTAGGAGGTGTTTTTAATGCTTAAAACCATCTGGAAGATTATGATATTCCAATTCTATACTGAGCTGCCGAACATAGGCTATGTAGCCATCGCATTAGCACTCTGGACTCTCGTCCTACTAGCCGCCATTCTAATTAGTCTTTTAACCTGGCGGCTAGCGTATACGATCTATCGCGTTGTTGCATATGATTACAAAATAGAAACTTTGCAAGCAAAAGTTACCGGCAAGCATATCGAAGAAGGTTATCTCATGATGGCCGACAATACCGCTATCCGTCATTCTGACGAGCACGACGTCTATTT
Source organism: uncultured Candidatus Saccharibacteria bacterium (assembly GCA_947427985.1). GTDB lineage: Bacteria > Patescibacteriota > Saccharimonadia > Saccharimonadales > Saccharimonadaceae > Nanosyncoccus. The sequence goes on along the minus strand of CANEKB010000033.1, from coordinate 5,870 downwards.
CGATACTATAGAGTACGGTCTATACGGCGCCATCGACAGCGAAGAACTCTACAACTGGGCCCAAGAAGGTGCAAGATTCGACGTCATCATGAAAATCGGCCGAAGCCGCAAAGGCGACCGCAAAATCAAATACTGGCGAGTAATCAACTGTCCATGAGTAAACACCCCAAAACCAGGCCGGCACACTCTATGTGCCGGCCTTTACCATATGATATAATAATGGGCATGAAAGAAAAGATCTTAAAGAATGGATGGCACATTGCGAAAAACATCTTCATCACCTTTAGCCCTCTCATCATTATCACTATCGTCATCATCGCCAGTTTCGTCATCATGAACTGGCCACTAAGCAGCACGGATCTCTCTGGTATCCTTATAGACGGACTCAGCGTCAGTTCACCCGCCGCCGAAATCAATCCGCAAAAATACGGTGACAGTAGAAACCAGCTTACCGAATCCCATATCTATGAGATCAAATCGTCCGATAGCGCCAAAGATTTGCTTTTTATCAGCCTTAACAACGGCAGAATCAGCTTCATCTCAATGACATTCGACAACGAAACCGTCCCTATCACTATTAACGGTCACAACGTCAACACCATTGAAGAGGTCCAGCGCCTCCTTGGCCGCACCTATCGCGAGAGCGAATACGATCATGAACACGACATTATGATGCGCCGCTATCATGACCACGAACGCTACGTCCGCGCCGATTTTTTATACGACAAAGAAACTCATCATCTAGTTAAGCTCATCCTCGACCGACTACCGGAATAGCCCATTATAAAATAAAGCCCCACCATCAGGTAGGGCTTAAAGCTTAAACTGCCTCCGCGATTCCAACCGTCGCCGGTGCAAACGAGAACGTCTCGCCGTGATCTACGCCGTTAAAGACACGCACGTAGCCGTCATCCTGCCAGTACCAGAGCCCGCAGCCCACATAGTTATGTGGAGCATCCACATCTTGCACGACCCGAGGCAGACCCATACCAACATAATAAGGATAACCTTCGTCCATTGGCGCAATGATCACAATCGTCAAACCCCGCCATGCCTCTGGCAAGTCCAACCCTTGGACAATCGTAGCGGTATGGTTTAGCGATTCGTAATTGACATCCTTCGGCTGACCACTTTCGTAATATGTCGTATAGAAGTGCGCTTCGTTTAACACCACCGTACCATCTGACAATACTACGCCCCAACCTCCGATAAAAGCCTCCAGCGAGTTCTCAACAAAACGTCAAGCAACGCTTAGATTAACTCCCCAACCTCCGAGAAAAGCCTCCAGCGAGTTCCGTACTCCCTCCTCATTCTCCGGCCAAAGCAACAGAATGTCATCTGTCATCTGGAAAAACGGTTCCATCTCACATGCCTCGTCTAAAGCCGCGATGACCTCTTCCGGCGGTCTGTTCAGAAAGCCCGGTTCCTCATCCGGCTGCGAATGATTCGGCGGAGCGCAATCTGGCGGGGCGGTCGCAGAAGCACGCGCCTCTGGCACTTGCCCGGAAGCGCTTTCCGCGCTCGACCCAGCACATCCCGTCATCCAGCATAAGCACAACACCGCCAGAAACATCACTATCAGATTTCGTCTTGCCATAGTTTTACCCTCCTGTTTCAACCATAGTCCACATTCCAGCAATTTCTAACATTTTCTGCGATTTTTCGTATTTTCGCAACAGTTTAGCTCAAAAGAACACCCCCTCGTCTTTTCATTATATCACACCTTACGAGAAAAGTCAATATAACCAACCTTGGAACCGTCCTCATCAAACGAGCTGATCTTGACAAAATATAATTTTTATCACAAAATGGGGATAGGTTAGGGCAGTCGCTTATCGCTACACTTATCGACCATCAATTTGATTAAAGTTAGCCCGACAGAAAAGCAGTTCACAAATCACCTCTCTGCAACAATCCGGCCTCAAAAGGGGCCGGACTTTTCGTCATTATAGCTCAGGCTCCATGCAAAATACGCCTAGAACAACCTTCAAAAATCGTACAGGATTTCCTTGTTTACATCTTTGGGAGGTTGTGATAAAATATAAGATATTATGGCAAAGAAGAATAATACTAAACGCAAGCTCGTTGGCTTGGTTTCGGAAGAATCTGGTATTCGTCAGTATTACACAAAGAAGAATACTATGAACACTCCAGACAAGCTTAGCCTCCGCAAATACGATCCGGTTTTGCGCAAGCACGTTGTCTTCACCGAGACTAAGAAAAACCTCGGTCGCAACGAAGTCAAAGAGAAGAAACGCTAGAGACATCGTTGAACAAAAACATGCTAGTAGTCATAACGATTACTAGCATATTTTGTTAGGTATTTTGCTAAAATTTTTGGGGCTTGACACAAGTTACTAACACCATAAGCCCCAGCAACCACACCCCTACTCTAGTACTATACGTTTCTTCTTTCGCTTCTTTGCCTGTGACTTTTCTGTCGCTACCTCTGGAATAACCACCTCCGCTTCTGCTAATTCTTCAATCTCCATCTCAACACCTTTGCTCTTTGCGCGCGACATCCGCTGCATCATAATCTGTAACTCCGCCTCAGCATCATCCGCCGCATCCGAAACTGCTTCTTGCCATTCATCCATCTCTACCTCATCCGGATCAACATATTCCTCAGTATCACTCTCGCCCATATCATCCAGTCCAGAGCCAATCTCCGCCGTATCTTCAGTCTCAGGTTCTTCTGGTTGTACCGTGCGTTTTACTCGATGCACTACAACGCTATGGTCCTCTTCCTCTGGCTCTTGTAATTCAGATTTGTCTACGTCCGGTTGCTTACCTAAACGTTGTGCAGTCAACTTCGCACCTTCTTCCGCCAGCTCACTTCCACTTCCACCTAACCCATCCTCAGTATGCTCCGGCAACTTCAGGATCGGCACGCGCTCACGAAAATCCGCCAACGCCGCCTTAAGATTATCCAAGGTCGTTATCTCAAGCGCCGAAACCTGGCTCGCCACTACTACGGGAGCATTTATCTTGCTATCATACAACAACAAGTAGTCCATCGCTGTTAGCTTGCCAAAATCCAGTGCTAAGGCTTCGTCGCCACTCGACAGAACCGCCATCCGCAATCCGTATAACTCTCGTTGCATCTGTACTTGCTCTGGATTACGCAACCAATTCGGCGGGCAATAGCGCACATCTTTTGCCGAAACCAAACCCGCTTCGTGGCACTGTTTCACTTCACCCCGCCAATTTACCGTCGTTTTTACGCCAACTACCGCCCGCGGCTCTTGCAAAGCCGCCGCCTCACTTATCGTGACAAATTTATTTCCTGGCACCTTAAGCCAGCTCGCAAAAAACTCGTCAAACATCCCCACCACGCCCTGCTCACGATAATCGCGAAAAATACCCGTATCCAAACAAAGGTTGATCAAATTTCCACGCAAGCAAGCAATTTCCAGTTGTTTCTGGAGTTTTTTAGCCGAAAAAGCCCAAACTCCATCCGCCTCAACCATAGTCTTTGTTTGTCCTACAGTAAACTTAGTCGACTTTGGCCGACTCGTGCCCGACATCCCGCGCACGAACTCCGCTGCCGTCAACTTCGTTTTCGAAACTGGTTTGGTTTCATCATCAATCGTGCCTCCCACCACCGGCTCAACTTTCTGGCGTACCCCTTCCGTCATTACCTCATGCCGACCTAACCTTACCGCTCTTGATAAGGAACTGTTCTGGAATAGAACTCGCACTTTTTCACAACCTGGCACCTCATAGATATAATTCGCGCTCCGCCAATCCAAAATCTGATCCGCATCGCCAGCTAATAACGCCTGGAAACCTTGCTCGTCCGCCCATTTACCGATCTTATCATGATAAATCAGCTCTGGCAGACACAGGCTCTGGCACTTCGCGCCCAAAGAGCTTGCAACCTTCTTCTGAAAAAGTTCCACCTGCGCCGCAAATTCAGTCTTATCGTAAAACGCCGCCAGGGAATGATAATGCGGCTGCGCCAAAATCTCCACCCGCCCGCTCTCGACCAACTTGCGCAAACGCCGAACTAACGCCGGACTCCACTTTTCTGCCTGTTCCAACCATGGCCCCGACACCGCTAGCGAAATTTTCAAACCAGCATGTCGCTGGGTGTTGCGCTCGATTAAAGCAAAGAAAGGTTGGTATTCAATCCGTTCCAATTCGCGAAACTCCGCCTCACCGCCAAAATAACCTTGGTCAAAGTTCTCCGGCGTCTTGATTTCATATGGCCGATGCAACTGAAAAAACAAGTGTAGCGCACGCATTAGATACCTCTCTTCTTAACCATTACTTACATCATAACACAAAAACAAGCATTTTCACCGAAAATCCCCACCGTCAACGATTTCGTAAGTCTATTCGGCTAATTTTGACTGAAAAATTTCCCATTCCGTCGGTAAGTACCACTCGACATCTCGAAAGCCATACCAAGAATCCACACGATAATAATCATCGGTGTTCTGAGTATAATAATCCCACATTCGGTACGAAGTATAGATCACATAGCCAAAAGCCGCAATAATCGCTAGTCCAAAAACTAGTTTGAAGATTAACGGCAAAAACCGCACCACTTTCACCAAGAAAATCACCCCGACTAGTCCCGCTAACGCCATACTGCCGATCAAACTCACCTTCATAATGATGTCGGCTAGCTGACGATTCTCCCGAGCATATGCTGCCTGGTCTTCAAGCTCTGACCGGTTTTCTGGGTCACAGCAAACCACTTCTCGCCCCACCACGCCAATCCGAATGAATTCACCAAAACTCGGCAACAAAAGCGCCACCGGCAAGAAAATTAAAACCAGCCAAGATTTTAGCTTCATGTGTTTACGCGGGCGAAAATCCTCTTCAAACGGTTGGTCATCCATAGACTTATTATAACGCAATTTTGAGATTTTTACCGAACCAGGCAGAACTATATCGTTTTACAATTTGTTGGTCAATTTTCGAGTCCATCTTGCCAAAAAGGGAACAAATATGATAAAATAAGCATATCAAACCAATTACAGGGGCGTAGTACAACGGTTAGTATAGCGGTCTCCAAAACCGGTGATATGGGTTCGATTCCTGTCGCCCCTGCCAGTGTCTTGACAGAACGTATTTATATGTTATGGCAAGACACTTTTTGTGGGGTAAAGGACAGGAAAGAGCCCATCTGCGCGGAGCGCAGGGGTTCGTTACGCGTAAGTGGCTGTAGGCAGAAAGAGAACTTGTTCACTTTCTAGCCGCTACTAACGCGGTCAAGGATTCCGCAGGAATCCGTTTCCTGTCGCCCCTGCCAGGTCCAATATAAAGTGTTAAATTGTTCTTCCGACCCCTGTTGAGAAGACAATTTTTTGTTAATGCCCTGAGGGAAAAATTTCTCCATTCTGGTCAATCGTTTTATCTAATTCTTCGAGCCATTTATACGGTTCTACCTCTATCTTTTTGACCGTTAATGCCCTAGGTCGTTTTGGGATTACGTGCCCACCATAGTCTTTAGTTCCAAACGGCACTTCTTTAAGTGCTGAACATGGACCGACGATAAGGAATGGAGACGTCTAAAGTATAGCTCATGAAGCCGTGCGCAGTCGACACTTAATGATTTTCTTGTTATACTAGTGGTAGATCAGCTGCGTAATTTAGTTGTGATTTTGATACCATATATCATACTTAAAGGAAATACCTTGAAATTCTTATTTTGGAATACATATAGAAACACCAACATCAATGATATATTATCAGACCTAATCGTCGAGAATGACGTAGATATTGCAGTGTTAGCTGAATATGAATCGGACCTTGATAAGCTTATAGATGCTTTATTAAGTAAAAATATTACCATCAGTAAATACATAACCACGGGGTCAGATAAGATCAAAATGCTTGGTAAAGTAAACGATGTTATA
>CANEKB010000032.1 GCA_947427985.1 uncultured Candidatus Saccharibacteria bacterium | reverse complement strand
AGATGCGCATGTGTAAAACAAATCGCCTTTACGTTGTCTTTATTGTCCTCAAGATACTGAATATCTGGCACCATGTAGTTCACGCCCGGGTAATCTGCCCCAGCAAATAGCGACCCCATATCTACCACAATCATCTCGTTCTTGTATTCAATGATCGTCATATTTTTTCCGATACCGAACTCGCCGACGCCACCCATCGGAATAATCCGTACTGCATCAGGATCTGGCCGCGCCGCTTTCAACTGCGCACTCGTCACTTGCTGACCATCGTAACCGTTGTAACGGCTCTTGTTTACCGGAATTCCAATGATATGCTGCGTCGCCTGCGCATTTACGTCTTGCGAAAGCATCCGCTGATGATGGACCATCTCACCTTTGCGCACTGAAACACCGAGACCAATTTTCTTGCTTGTTGCGCTACTTTGGGCCTTATTACCCCCGTTTCCTGCGTTTTTACCCCCTTTAGCACTACTCTTTGTGTTACCCGCCTTACCACGGCTCTCTGCCTTCGCATGACCTTTACCGGCCTTCTGAGCAGCTTGTTTTGAGCCGTTTCCGCTACTTGCGCTCCCTTTTCGCCCTGTTTCGGCCTTTTTATGAGCATGCTTCACTAGACCAGCATCTTTGCCGCCAGTCTCAAAGTTACTATTAAAATTCCGCTTCTGTGCCTCCTCAAATTGTTTTTTGATGTCCGGCAAGCGCTCGTCACGCATTTTCATCAAGCGCGCACGGCGCTCAGCTTCTTTATTGTTCATATTTTTTCCTCAGTTAATCCCCCAAAGTCATTATCAACTGAAATCATTATAACAAAACCGTCTTCAAAATTCAAGACTTTTCGTTAAAAACCTCGTCCCCGCCCAAGTTAGATCCTGCCGAGCAACTCCTTAAACTCCGCATCACTCTTTGCACTCAAAGTAATACTTCGTCCCCGCACTTTCGCCACACAGTCATACTTTTCTCCAAGCCGCTTTTCTTCTTTCAGGTATTCATTCACTTTCACAGCCTTCGCCGAACTCTTCTTCTTCCGATCTGCGATATACTGCTCCACTCGCCTTGCTGACCAACCTTCCTCGATCATTTTCGGTAAAATCTCATGAATTACTTCCGGTTCCATCGAAATCAGCGGCCGCATCGGTCCTTCCATAAGATGATGCTCTTGCATAGCCTTCTTTGCTTCTTCCGGCAACCGTAGTAACCTCATCGTATTCGTGATACTTGCACTACTTTTACCCACCCGACGGCCAATCTCTTCATTTTTCAGATTAAACTGTTCTTTCAACTTTGCATAAGCCGTCGCAAGCTCAATTGGACTCAGGTCTTCGCGTTGTGCATTCTCTATAATTGCCATTTCCAGCTTGCTTTGCCCATCTAAGGTCCGCACAATCGCCGGGATCGTCTCTTTTTCCGCTAATTGCGAAGCTCGCCAGCGTCGTTCTCCAGCCACGATTTGGTATTTGTCACCTTTTTTTACCACTACGATCGGCTGCAAAACTCCATGCTCACGAATCGAGCTCGCTAGCTCCTCTAACGCTTCCTTCGCAAACTCCTTGCGTGGCTGCTCTTCATCTCTCACTACCTCAGTCAACTTCAGCTCAACCAGCTTACTCACCTTTGCGTCTTCACTACTAGTTGGGTCAAACGCCTCATCCACCAAATCCGTCGGGATCAAACTTTCGAACCCTCGACCTAAACCTTTACCTTTCTTTCCTAGCGCCATCGCCCTTCCCTTTCTTTCCAACTCACTCGCAACATTACCTCCCCGTCCTTTCCTCTACTTCGCGTGCAAAATCCCGGTACGCCTTCGCTCCCTTGCTGAATTTGTCATAATCGCCTACTGGTACCCCATGACTCGGAGCTTCTGCCACCCGCACATTCCGCGGAATCGTCGTCCGAAAGACCTTGTCCTTAAAATATTTCTTTACTTCTGCTAGAACTTCCACGCTTAGACTCGTTCGTTTATCGTACATCGTTGCGAGCACACCAAGCAACTTCAAATCCGGATTCATCGCCTTCTTCACCATCGCCATACTTTCAAGCAACTGCGCTACCCCCTCCAACGCATAAAACTCTGTCTGTACTGGCAAAATCAAATAATCCGAGGCGATCATTCCATTAACCGTCAAGAGCGACAGACTCGGCGGCGAATCAATAATAATATAATCATAATTGTCCTGGACGCTCATAAGTGCCTTTTTTAGCACCACAAATTTCTGTTTCATTTTCGCCATCTCGACTTCTGCATTCGCGAGCTGCGGCGTCGTCGGCGCCAGATCGAAATTTTTAAAACTAGTTTGCAAAACCACATCTACAAGCGCCGCTGCACCCAACATTACCTCGGTCATACTTGCATCAAGATCAGTCTTTTGCACTCCTAACCCCGATGTTGCATTTCCTTGTGGGTCTAAATCTACCAATAAAACTCGATTTTTATCCTTCGCTAAGAAATAAGACAAATTCACCGACGTCGTCGTCTTCCCTACGCCACCCTTTTGATTCGTAATACAAATAACCCTCGCCATAACTATTACCATTATACCACAGGATTATCGGCTATTTGCTTAAATAATACACCTGGCACGAGAACAATTCCCCCATCCATTCTTGCTCGCTCAGCCCCGTCGCCTCGCGAAAAGTTTTCATAATTTGCTCATACTCCAATTGATTGTTTACAAACACGATCAATCCGCGCGACAAATCTTTCTCTTGTACGATTCGCCGCACACTTCCATCCGTTACTTCAAGATCCTTTGCTATATAACTCTCTTCAAGCGTCGCGAATAGTAAAATATCATCTAAAAATCTCTGGTCACTCGTATTAAATACATACACCGCCGGCACCTCACGCTTCTCCTCAATCTTTGCTACCAGCTCAGCCCGTTCCCGATACATCATTGGCGGATAATTCCCCGTCGCCAACGGCAAAACCATTATGATCGCCAAAAATACCGCCATAATAATATCTCGTATCTTCTCCGACCAAAAAGCTCCCATTACTTTATATAATCCAAACACCCCCAGAATAAAGCCAAGCCCACAAATCGCCATAATGTAGCGCAAATCTTGATATGGCGAGGCCACCGCTGCAATCAAGAAATAAACCAACGTGGCCACAAAAATCATACCGTATCGACTTCGTTCTCCGAATGTAGTCTCAATCTTCTTGCCCTTCATCAAACCTAGTACGCCCATCACTAAAACCGCAATCAAAATCCCCGGCAACACTCCATTAAACGCATATTGCCCGAGTAGCCAAATATAAATCCCCAAATGTAGCACCGAAGTCGAAACATCTAATAGGCTCTCAATCACACCTTGCCCACGATAACCAAAGAACATATGCTGAATCGAGTATGGCCAGATTACTAACGATAAAACTCCCGCCACCACTAACGCTCCAGTGTACCAGCCCAACTCTCCCCAACGCTTTTCCTTCACATAATGCACCACAAAATATACATAAAGCGGCACCAGGAAGAACAAGTAATAATATTGCGTCAACACTCCAAGAAGCGCTACCACCCCGATCGTTATTAGGAGTATTGGTTCAACCTTCTTCGCATCTAGCAATTTCAAATGTAGCCACGCCGTCACCGTCACCATCAAGGTCAGAAGCGCATACATCCGAATATACAAGACTGTGTCGAATGTTGCCACCGTCAGCCCTACGCATAATGTCAAAATCAAAGCTTTCGTCAGTGCATACTTTTCCTGTAGCATTAGCCGCTCGGCCACCAAAAACACGAACACCGTCGTCATCGCCATAATCCCAATATTCAACACTATGCCCGGCCACTTCGAATAGCTGTCATTCCCGCCGATTTCCATCGCAAGCCTTAAAAACAAATAATACAACGGCGGATGTACATCATCGCGCTGATTATTGTAAACCGGCGTAAAATCCCACTTCTCGTCTTCTTGCACTGCCAAATAGTCTTCGTAATACTCTCCGGTATGCCAATGATCGTAAAAATCCGGCGCGTCGATCAGCTCCACTCGATCATAATTCGCTAGACCATATGAATAAGCCTCGTCCATATGGATATAAGCCTTATTTATACCCGCCACCGCATAAGCTACACTTTGTAAAATAATAATTAACGCTAGCCAAAAGACTTTTGACTCTCTCAACTTTTTCCAAAAACCTCTCATTGCCATCAGTATATCATAAAAAGTCCCCCAAATGGAGGACTTTTTAAGGTTTAACTAAGCATTAACCGATCTTAACAATCTCAATCAAGCTATATTTTTGGCGATGGCCGGTTTCCTTATGGACACGCTTCTTTGAGTGATAACGAATGACGCGGATCTTTTCGCCTGCGACTTTTTCGTCTACAACTTTTGCCGAAACCTTCACACCTTTCACCTCTGGCGCACCAACCGTAACCTTGTCGCCATCAATTACAAGCAAAGCACCAGTTTCGAGCTCTTTAGTTCCTGCCGGAAGGAGGTCCACCCGGAGGGTCTCTTTCTCTTCGACGAGATATTGCTTACCGCCGATGAGTACAACTGCTTTCTTCATATCTTTCCCTTAAATATATTATTTATCTCCCGCCATTTTATCAAACTTCCGCCCAAAAGTCAAGCTCTCAGTTATCGGAATAGCGACTTATCAATTACTTCCGGCCGCGTGCTTTCTTGGTCACATGTTTTACAGCTTTATGCGTCTTAAACCAATAGACTAATCCGGCGATAATCGCGATAACTATCGCTACCGCCAAGATAATTTCTGCTGGACCCGTATTCGGCAACTCTTCCGGCACTTCCGGTTCTGGTTCAGGTTCTTCTGGCAACTCTGGCTTCGGCGTCGGTTCCTCTGGATCTACTGGCGTTTCTACTGGTGGCTCTTCCGGCTCTTCTGGAGTTTCTATAGCTTGCGTCTGAATCGTATAGACAACCTGCCCGGAATACTCCGCACATCCCAGAACCACACCATTCAAAGCATTCACGCCAATGAACGTCCCCGTGTCTGTAAACAAATTCGTCGACAGAGTTGACCCGTTTGTCGCATAGCCGTTGTAGATTTTGGCTGAGCCAGTCACATAGTGTAATGTTACAGCTTCCTTAGCCGTAATATATGCCTCATCCCAGACTTGCAATGGATTCGTATTGGAAGCCGAGATAATTCCAACAACTTTCCCACGTTCACCCTTCGAAAGTTCTTGCGGGAAGCCACTCGAAACCCGCACATCGCGCGCTACCCCTTTATAACCATGCGCTTTATCATTATAAGTCTCCGAGGCGTCGTTGTGGTAATAAATATATACTTCGTACTGCTTTCCTGCCTCAATCACAATATCGCTCGAGTACGTTGCGCCGGCATTCTTCTCAGCAATCCGTACAAAGTCACGCTCGTCCTGCACTGCCGCATTATCCGTAATTGAGTTAAAGACTGGATAATCCGCTGGTTCATTATTGGTAAAGGTCGGCCGCTCCGGCCCCCACGCCATTACGGCTGGCGTCGCTACCACCTGTCCTAGGAATAGCGCCCCCGCCGCCATTCCCATTAAAAGCTGTTTTCTTTTCATTTTTCCTCCTATTTGTTTTTATTAAGTTCTTTATGATTCGCCTAAGATGCTATTGATATAAGCCTCAAATTCGTCATCGGTCAGTCCTTCAGTAATTTCTTTTTGGTCAGCCTCGCGCTGTTCCTCTTGAGCTTGCTGTTGTTGTTCTGGAGTCTGATTCTGATCAGCTTGTTGATTTTCCTTGATAGTGCCTTGAATTTGCTGCTCATTCTCGTTGTTCTGTTGACCGCCGCCTACTGCAGCTTCAACTTCTTGTCCTTCTTGGCCTTCTTGGCCTTCTTGTCCTTCTTGACTCCCTTGAGCTTCGCCGGCTCCTTCAGCTCCGCCAACCATCGTAGTTGTTCCTGGTGCGCCGTTCATAATCTCCGTGATCGACGGTGGCACCACTTCCGGAGTGCCCGCCTCCGGCGTTGTCTCGGTTACGTCCGGGGTTCCCGTAACCTCCGCCCCTAATGGCGCTTCTTCAACTCGCTTCTGTTCCGTCTCTGGATCTTTTACCTTAGGCGTTTCAGGTGGAGTTTCAGGAGGAGTCTCTGGCGGAGTCTCCGGCGGGGTTTCAGGAGGAGTCTCAGGAGGAGTCTCTGGAGGAGTCTCTGGCGGAGTTTCTGGCGGAGTCTCCGGTGGGGTTTCAGGTGGAGTCTCCGGTGGGGTTTCAGGTGGAGTCTCCGGTGGGGTTTCAGGTGGAGTCTCTGGTGGGGTTTCAGGCGGAGTCCCTGGTTCTCCAGGTTCTCCGGGTTCTCCAGGTTCTCCGGGTTCTCCAGGTTCTCCGGGTTCTCCAGGTTCTCCAGGTTCGCCGGGTTCGCCAGGTTCTCCGGGTTCTCCAGGTTCTCCGGGTTCGCCAGGTTCGCCAGGTTCTCTTTCAGGTGTCTGAACTATTACTGGCGTCCCAGTCTTTTTATTCTCAACATTCCGTTGCCAGCCGCACTGCATGTTGAAGTCGCCCGTCTCCTCAACTAAGTCCCCATTCTCGTCGGTATATTTAATCGTAATCCGCACCTGTTTCTGACCATGGCGCTGAATTGGCGTCAAACGCAAAACCAAATTCTCTGGCAAATTCTCCGCCCCCGCCCCCAAAAGGTTCTCTATCCAGAACGATTTTTCCGCTTCGTTCTCGATATAATATTCATAATCCGTCGACTCTTGCTGGAACGCTTCCGCCAAATTCTCATACAATGCATCCTGTAGCGCCGTCACATCCTCACCATTCACTAACAAATCTCGTACTTCATCCGCCGTCTCCGTTCCGGTCAAACCGCTCGCTATTAATATACTCGGATACGCCGAAACCGTCGTCGCAAGTATCATCGGATCATTATAACAATCATTCAACATCGACTCACGCGTTCCTTCCGCATTACCGTAAAATTCCGTCTTATCTACACCAAAGCTGTGAATCCCCCGTGCATTACCCGACGCATCGTACCAAATTTTATCTGGATTGCCAAAAGTCTGCGAAAAATCATATCTCAAGCCATTCGGCAAGCTCTCACGCGTATCTGGCAATTTTTCAGCTGCAACACCACTGCCTTCTGGTGCGCTATAAATATCGTCCGCATCTGTCTTCCTACTCCCATTTTTTACCATCTGAACAATACCCGTATCTGGGTTAGTTGCACTATCAACCGTCTCTGTTGTCGCAAATCCAGGCATAATCGTCGAACACGCTGACATCACCAAAGCCATAACCGATATCGCCGCCGCAAGCAAAGCCCTCTTCGCCTGCTTTCGCCACGGCCTTCTACCTTTCAGCTTCTCGTGGACATTATTGACGATCTCGGCTTTGTTTTCCGGTGTCAAAATCTCTTCCCTGCCATTTGCCGAGCTCTGCTCACTCCTAGACGACTCCATCTTGTTAATCGCGGCCAGCATCACCCCTAGTCTATTCGCATACTCTGGATCATTTTGTGCAAATTTAAATGCTGCTTCCGCCGTTGCTTGCTTTAGCTCATCCAACGTAATCCGTTCTGGACTATTAAAATCAGCTTCACCCCCTGCTGCCGCGCTAGATAAATCAACGACAGTCTCTGGGTTTTCTTCAGCTTCGCCAGCCTCACGCTCCTGCTCAGCTCTTGCCACTTGCTCTGCCTTCACCTTTTCTGGGTCTGGGCTAATCAGGTCAATATCGTCTAAGTTCGCTATCCTAAGTCGCTCGTCGCCGTCGAGCTTTTCGTTCCACTCCCGCCCCTTCATCGTCCGGGTAACTAGTCGGAACTTTCGCAACATCGACCACAGCTCTCGCCGCGCCTCGTTCGCTTGTTTCTCCGCCTTTGGATCACGACCAATCGTCGTTATCCTACCGCGGAATCCGACACCATCAGTCACTTCCGGTTCTTTCCCAGATAGCTCCGCGATCTCTTTCTGCAGCTTCTCCATATCTGCCTTTGCCTGCTGAACATACGTTTCAAAATCGCGCCCGTTCAGGATCCGCTCGACTTCTTCCTTCTCACTCTGGCGCTGAGCATCGCGCGCCATCTCTAGTGCTTTGCGCTTCTCTTCTTCGGCCGGATTCAGCATCATACCCTTACCATCATAATTCTCAACGATATTTTTGACAGTCGCCTCCGAAAACATCCGGTTGCCCATCCGATCTTTCGCATTCGTCAGCATCTCGCGATACTCTTCGCGCCGTTTTTCGAGTTCTGCCTTGTCTATCTCGCCCTCAGTCAGCTCCTCTTCCTTCAGCCCTACTACTTCCGCGTGTCGTTTTCGCGCCTTCCGCACAAATTCCGCATACTCTTCCGGCGTATCGTCATCATCCGGCGCCGCATCAATATAAGTCTCTTTTACCTTTCCGGTCTTTTTATCCTTCATTAAACGATAGATGAGTTTGTTTCCATCTTCATCAGTAACAATCTGTCCGTCTCGCAGCCGCGTCGGGTCCGCAATCCGCTGCATTTTTCCGTCAACAACTTCAAAAAACTTTTTCCGATCTGGATGTGTAGACCTATGCGTCACCTTGCCGGTTTCCGGATCAACTTCCTTAACCCAATGTTCCTCTGGCATCTCTACTACCGTCCCCAATTCTTTCGTATCATCCACTAGCCAAGTTGCCATTTTCTCTTTCAACTGACGGTCCCTAGCCAGCTTCTCTTCAGCGACTTTCTTCTCTTCCGCCGCCTTCCGCTCGGCCTCTTCCGCTTTCGCCCTCTCAGCTGCTGCCTTCTTTTCTGCCTCAACCTTCGCCACATCCTCAGCCACGCGTTCCTCGTCCGACAAAGCCGCCCGCCGCGCTTCTTCCGCTTGCTCCGCTTTCATCTGCTTGTCTTCTTCTGAGTCTTTGAGCGGCATCGACTTAGCTTCCAGTTCCCAGTCTGGCTCACCCAGCTTATCTAGAACCTCATTCAGCCTACGAATGCTGCTTAGAATCCGCTTATCATTCTTCTTCTTCGCTCGCGAATCCCGATACTGATATCTGCGCAAATCCTCTATTTTTTGCATCAAACTTTCACGCGCTTGCTCCAATCTTTCCGCTTCCTCTTTGCCATAAGCTTCTATTGCCAGCTCACGCCGCGCTGTATCTTCATCGTCTAGAGTCCTCTGGACATCCTTCCCTAGCAACTCTTCCTGTTGCCGTCGCTTCTCCGCCGTAGCCTCAGCACTCGACCGTTGCTTCTCTCCGCTCGCCCCACCAAAGTTCATCTTTTCTCCTGCCATCGCTACGCCTCCTCCCCGTTAATTATCCGTTCATACTCTTCCTCGGTTAGCGGCTCATCCCCCGGACTCTGCACCACGCCCTCCAGGTCGTCTTCGTTCTCAGCCTCAATCTGCATAATCTGTGTCCGCTCAATTTCTGTCTCAAAATTATCTGGCACTCCACCCGCCAAATAATCCGCCCGGAATTTCTCCATCGCCTGCTTAATCACAGGAGTTGTGTCAACATCTTCTACTCCCGCAAAAAACTTGTCCAATTCCTCATCCGAACCGTCATTACCCAAAATTTTTTCAAGCTCAAGCAGTTTATCATCTGGTAGCGCCATCAGAATCGCTTTTTCAATGGCATCATTCAACCCCTCCAACAGTGCTCTCTTAAGGGCGCCTCGCATCTCCGAGCTCAGATTTTTCGCATCTCCACGCTCCATGATCATAGCATCCACATAAGTCGACAGCATTCGCTGGTCGTTATATTTTCTGTCTGGCATTTTTGTTACCCTAAAACCTTTCCATTGCTTATTTGGTTTTATGGCCGTTCGTTCCCTGTTTTAAATATAGCTTTAAAGCTATAGCTCTTCAGGTTACACTTCGCCCGGACGATTTAGCGACGCCTAACCTGAACAAAACGGCCAATACATGACTATCCTGCCCTCATTCTACCGCAAGCATTATCGCCTGTCAAACTCTTTATGTCTTATCATGTATTTTTTACAACAAGCATTAGCATACAGAAAAACCGAACATTTGTTCGGTTTTTCTGCCTTTTCATATTTACCTCTTTTCTCTAGACAATATTTTATTAAAGTTATTATATGGTTGTCGGACTATAACTTTTAAGATTTTCTTGATACGATTTCCGTATCCTTTTCTAACAAGCTTATGCTTGTTTTGTCCTTTACCTCCAATTTTAAAATTAATATTTTGATTATTTTATACGCTTTACATCGGCAGATTCCTTCTCAGATTTTAAGCTTTTAGTTATCACTATTATCT
>CANEKB010000031.1 GCA_947427985.1 uncultured Candidatus Saccharibacteria bacterium | reverse complement strand
TCTTCATCCTCCCTTGATTACTCTATATGGCTAGACAACGGAGGGAGAAGCCGTATTCTTTAGATTCCGTACGTGATGGGTAAACGGTTGCCCTATTCCCTCCATAAGCTGTAGTCCCCAAGTAAAAGACTAAGTTACTTGTATTAGTTGCAGTAGATTGAGACCAAACGTAAATTCGTTCACTGGCCCAAGATAAATAATCAGCTCCTGGAGCATGTAGCCCGCTGCGGACGATTACTTTTCTTCGTCCGCAGCGGGTATACTCAGATTATCCGAAACGATTCTATGGGTTATTCGGGTCATGATCAGGTGCTTTGGTCTACAACTGCACATGAAAATCCTAGCATAGCATACGATTTTTGGTTCACAAGTAGTCTTGCCAACACAGCCGTTAATCCTTCAGACTCTTGGTTGCGAGCCATTGCTCGTTCCCTCCGTTGTCTAGCCATAGAGTAATCAAGGGGAGGATGGAGAATATCCCAACAACCAACAAGAATGTATGGGTCAGATTAATTCTAGACTTTCTGAAACCATGCGACTACGATCGCTCGGGCTGAGCCGGGTCTGAATCACGGCCTGCGTTAGCAGGTTCGATTCAGAGAGGCTCACCCAAGTTGAAGAAGGTCTAGAATTAATCTAAACCCGAGGATTTATTAGCTTTCCCGATTACACATCTTTCACCCTTAGCAAAAACGATTTTACCAACATCCAAGGCTCAACCCCCGTCGTCTTCATTTGCATGTCTAACTTCGCAAGCTCTTTTAATACTCGCTTTTCCTTCCCTCGCGCTCCCGAGTTCTCATATCTCTTCAAAGCTTGCGTTACTAAAAGCCCAAAAAACATATACGGGTCCTGATCGGTCTCAATTTTCTCTACCGTCTCCACTGCCTTCGGCCCATCCCGCAATGCCGTGTCCAAAATTCCAAACACTAAGTTCATTTCTGGCTTCTTCAACGCCGGGAACTCCACCATCTCCACCCCTGCATCTTTCAACCGTTTGTATCCAGCCGATCGTTTATCAATCTTCGTCTCCCAGACCACAACTTCATGCTCAGTATCAGTATAATCTATAATCTTCTCCCAAGCTGCGCTATTCGCCCCCATTTCTTTTAGCAGAATTTTCCTCGCTCCTGCTCCAAACAGCGAAGTCCCCCGAAAAATACTCGGCAGATCCGTTAACTCAAGATTCTCCCCCTCAAACACCTCGTAGCTATCGCCTAACAAAGCCTTGATCTTTTTCTCCGCCTCAAGTCGATTCTCCCCATAAAAAATCTTAAACATTGGCTATTTCGTCTTCTCCGTCCAGTATTCTGGCGCCTTTTGGCATTTCGGGCAATAATGCGTCCCCCGTCCCGCCACTCTCGTTTTTAGAATCTCCGTTCCACAACGCAAACACGGATTTCCTTCCCGTCGAAACACTTTCGCAAAGTTCTCCAGATAGCTCCCAGTCGAACCGTCTGGTTTTATATAAGTCGCCATCGTTGACCCGCCCGAATCGATCGACTCCATCATCACGCTCCGTGCCCCCTCTAAGATCAGTCCAACCTGACTCTCACTTAGCTCACCCGCTCGCACCGCCGGATGCACACTTGCATAAAAAAGTGATTCGTCCGCATAAATATTCCCTAGTCCCGCAATCACTTTCTGATCAAGCAGCACTGCCTTGATCGGCGATTTTGCATGACGCTGACACTGACTGAACAATTCTTTTACCTCCATCTCCCAAGGCTCCTTGGCTAGCTCTGCAATAAACTTTTCTTGTTCAACCTCCCCTGTCGGAATCACTTTTACGAAGCCAAACTTCCGCTGATCGTTAAAATATAGCGCCCCCTCCTCAAACTCAAACGTTACCCGCGTCTGTCCATTCGGCAAATTTGCTGTAAAATTTTTACTCGGATGTCCCGCCGCAAAGTTATCTTCCTCATTCGCTCCCCGCCAAATCAGCTGGCCCGTCATCCTGAGATGTACCATCATCGTATAACCATTATCCAGATCAATCAGTAACGCCTTCCCTCGACGTCGAATCTCCTTCACCTTCGCCTCGACGACATTACCTTCGTCCCCCTGAAAACACTTTTTCGTCGTCTTATCGACATCTACCTGAACAATTTTTTTCTTCAAGATCAAAGGCCCCAACCCCCGCCTAATCGTCTCTACCTCTGGTAACTCTGGCATAATACCCCTATTATAGCACATTCTCTCCCTCTATTCCGTGTTATAATCAAGCTATGATTATCAAGCCCCGCTCTATAATTCTCGGAATTATCTGTCTTCTGGTCACCGCCGGGCTAACATTTGGCGGATTCTACATCTTCGATAAGATTGTCTCCTCTGATAACCCAGAAACTCAGCCCGTCGCTTCATCACTTGACGACGCTACCACCGCTTATAGTTTCGATTATTCTTGGGCCGACTACCCCTATATTGCCCATGCTCTCGGCGGCATTAATGGCGATAATTATACTAACTCGCGCGAAGCTTTCCTCTATAATTACGAGCTTGGCCACCGCGTTTTCGAAATCGACCTCGCCCTCACCGAAGACGGTCAACTCGCCTCTATTCCCCACAACCTCAGTACCTGGCGCGCCCGTACTAATTCCCCAGATTCCGTCACCTTCACTAGTGAAAATATCTCCTCTCGGCCGGTCGACGGCAAATACCATCTCCTTTTCTGCCCCGACATTGCTAGCATGCTCCAAAACCACCCCGATATCTATCTTATGACCGATTCTAAAGATACCGAGGGCGACTCCATGCGTCAAGAACTCAGCCAGCTCGTCAACTGCATCAGCTCCGTCGACACCAAACTGCTTGACCGCGTAATTGTTCAAATTTACCATCCCGGAATGCTCGACTGGCTCATGGAGCTACACCCCTGGAAATCCGTCGTCTATACCCTCTACGCTAACCCCGACTGGACCCCAGAAAACGTCCTTGCTTTCGCCGAAAGTTCGGGCGTCAAATTTGTCACAATGTGGGCGGACCTCGTCACTCCCGACACCCTCGACCTCTGGCAATCTTCCGGCATCAAAGTCGGCGCCCACACCGTCAACGATCTAGACACCGTCAATCAGCTCCGCAGCCTCGGCGTCAACTCCATCTACACCGACTTCCTCCTCCCTTGATTACTCTATGGCTAGACAACGGAGGGGAAAGCCCCAGTGATTTCCATTAGAGGTACCCGACGCGAAACTATAGCTCACTTCGAAATAGTAATGATTTGCGTGTTGGTCTGTAATTGATGACCATATTATTCCGTATGCGCCAATAGCATAGATAGCATCACGAAAACTATCTTCCGTGCTTACATACCCGCTGCGGACGAAACCAGATGTTTTTCCTGTTCGGGCGAAACCTTAACATACTGTTAAGGTTTAGGAAATAGCTAACAGAGGTAGCATACTTCGTAATATCCTCAAAACCTTAACTGCTAGTTAATGTTTGGCCGAACAGTCTTCGTCCGCAGCGGGTATCTAAATGTTGTATTACATAGCGCCTATGATAATGAGACCGGTGCAGTTTTAGGAGCTTTAGCATCGGGACTATTTTGGTCAAAATCTGCTAACCCCGAATTAGAGCTGGACACCTTTAGGTTGGCTTTCGATAATCCAAATGTTTTTACAGCAAATCAATACAGCCGCTATTGGGGCATGTCCCTCCGTTGTCTAGCCATAGAGTAATCAAGGGATAGTGAAGAAGGGAGAGGAGTTTAACTAACCGTTTAGTTATTATGAAAGGCTAAAAGAATCGTCTTCTCGGGAGAAAATAACTTTCATGTACTTGATTTTACCTTACTGGAGGGCCTTAAATAATAACTAAACGGTTAGTTAAACTCCGACTACAACTCTCCCCAATTCTTCCCTACCGTCACATCTACCACCAATCTCACATTTAGCTCCGGCGCCACACTCTCCATTTCTCGCTTCAAAATATTCCCCACTTCTGCTTCCATTCCTTCATCACATTCAACAATCAGCGAGTCGTGCACCTGCATTGTCATATTCGCCCCCTCCGGCAACACTTCACTTACCCGAATCATCGCCCGCTTCATCAGGTCCGCTTCCGTCCCCTGAATTGGCATATTTTGCGCCGCCCGTTCTGCCCCTGTTCGTACAATAAAATTGCTCGACAGCACATCCGGCGTCGGCCGCCTCCGCCCAAACAACGTCTCGACATAGCCAACATGGCGTGCTTTTTCTAGCACATTCCCGAGATAATCTTTAATCGGTCGTCTCAGCTCAAAATAATTATCAATGAAATTCTTCGCCTCGGCATAATCCATATCCGCCGCCTGCGAAAGTCCTCGCACGCTCATACCATACAGGATCCCAAAGTTCACAACCTTCGCCGCTCGCCGCTGCGCCTTTGTTACTTCTTCAATCGGTACATTGAAAGCCTCACTTGCCGTCTTTGCGTGAATATCTACCCCGTTATTGAAGTCATCCACCAAATTTTTGTCCCCCGCCAGTGCCGCCGCAAGGCGTAGTTCAAACTGCGAATAATCCGCACTTACCAAAACTTTCCCTGGTGCCGCGATAAATCCCGTCCGAATCCGCCGCCCTACCTCTGTCCGTACCGGGATATTTTGCAAATTTGGATTTGTAGAAGATAGCCGTCCCGTCGCCGTCACATTCTGATTAAAGGTCGTATGCACTCGCCCCTCTTTGTCAGCTAGTTCTGGCAAAGGCGCAATATAGGTCGAAAGTAGCTTCGCCGCCTCACGATACTCTTTTACCATCCCCACGATTTCATGTTGACCTTCAAGTTTATCTAGCTCCTTCACCCCTGTCGAATAGCCCCGTGCCGTCTTTTTTATCCCTTTTGTTGATAAACCTAACTGTGTAAACAGCACTTCCGAAAGCTGCACCGGCGAATTCAAATTAAACTCTTTGCCCGCGATTGACCAAATTTTTTGTTCAATTCCTCGCACCTCCGCTGTAAACTCTCGTTTCAATTCTTCAAAATATGCTCGGTCGATCAACATTCCTCGCTCTTCCATCTGGAAAAGCACCGGAATCAGAGGTTGGTCAAACTGAGTAAATATTTTATACAGCGCCGGATATTGTTCAAATTCTTGCTTCTGACGCTCGTATTCCGCTTCTTCTGCTCCGTATTCAACCTCTCGCTCCAGCGGATTTAACAGAAAACGACCTTGTCCGAGATCCCAAAATTTCCCGCCGCTAAGCACTTTTTCTGCCACCTGAGCATTCTTATGCATCAAGTTCTTCACATCCCAAGATATTAGGGTACCATCTGTAAGGTATTGCGGTATCTCTAAGGTCTGTTGACCATAAACCCCCATCTTTGCCGCCTTCGCCTTTTTTGTACTCCTACGAGTCTCCAAATGGCCCCTTTTCGTACTTTCTGCGGGGCCTTTTTCAAAAACCGCATCACCATAGCTATCAGCGGTTTCTAGCCCACTATCAGCCTCCTGTGCGTCCTCAGAGGCATTTTCTACGACTCCTTCCTGCGCCCGCAAGAATTTCCCAATCAGCGACCGAAATTCTAGCTTTTTCAGCGCTGCCACAATTTTATCCTTATCAACTTCCAAATCCGGCATATCATCTAACTCTACCGGCACGTCAGTCATGATTTTCGCCAGCTGATACGACATCCGTGCGCTCGCTTCTCCCGCCTCAAGCTTTTTATGCACCGCCCCAGTAATCTTATCTAAATTCTTATAAACCCCCTCCATGCTACCGTATTCCACTAGCAACTTTACCGCCGTCTTCTCTCCTACTCCTGGCACCCCCGGAATATTATCCGAAGCATCTCCCTTTAGCGACTTCAAATCCAAAAATTGAGCCTTTTTAATCCCATATTTTTCTTCCACTGCCGCCACATCCAGCTCTTCCAGTTGCGAAAACCCCTTCAAAATCCGGTACATCCGCGTGTTATCGTCCACAATCTGTAACATATCAAGGTCTGAAGATACGATAAAGGTTTCCCAATCACCTTCTTTATCCGCTTGCAAGGCTAGCGTTCCGATAATGTCGTCCGCCTCATACTGGTCACACTCGACGAACCCCCAACCCAACGCCCGCACTAGCTCCTCAAGCAAAGGAATCTGCACATAAAAATCCTCACCCGGCTTTATCCGCCCGGCTTTGTAATCTTTATAGACCTCTTTCCGCTTTGCCGTTGAAGTCCTTGAATCCCAAGCTACGACTACTTTTGTCGGTTGTAACTGCCGTACAATTTCCATCGCAATCGCCGCAAAGCCATACACTCCTCCAGTCGGCGTCCCATCGCTCAACGACAAGGCCCCCATTGCATAATACCCTCGATAAAATACTGATTTTCCATCGATGATCACTAGCCGCTTCATATCTTTTTATTATAGCATACCTCTATCTCCGAAATATGCTATAATCGTTCCAGATATGCAAAACAACAAAGACATTAAACTTCTTGCCATCCTTGGCATGAGCGGCAGCGGTAAATCCTCCGTTGTCGACTATCTCACGAAACGCGGCGTCCCTAAAATCTACTTTGGTGGCATGATTTATAAAGAAATGGAAAAACGCGGCATCGAGATCACTCCCGAGACCCAGGGCGAGTTCCGCGAGATGATCCGCAATACTGAAGGCGACGATTGGGTTGGCCGCCAGGCCGTTACTGAAGCCAAAGATCTCATCTCTGCCGGCCAAAGACGCATTGTTCTCGACGGGCTCTATTCTTGGGCCGAGTACAAACTTTTTAAACACGAATTCCCTGGCATGCTCACCTCTATCGCCGTCGTTATTCCTAAGAGTCTCCGCTATGAGCGCCTCGCTCACCGCCCTGAGCGCCCCTTCTCTGCCGCCGAAATTCGCGACCGCGACCTCAGCGAAATTGAACGTCTCCAAAAAGGCGCCCCGATCGCCATGGCCGATTATTATATCCTAAACGATGGTTCACTCAACGACCTTTACACCCACCTCAAAGCCATCCTCTCTGAGATTGGCTTTTAGTTAATCTTCTTCCGAAAATACTCTATTTTCTTGCGCACCAACTCTTCCACGCTCGGACCTTCTAGCGCCTCGTTGCTATTAATAGTCTCTTGCCAAACTTCCATCGCCCCGCCCATATTTCCATCATAGATCGGCTCCGTTCCCCATGCCGACCACATCACCATTCGCATCTATGGACAGATCTCCGTATAGAGCCCTAGCGCCCCTCCAGTCGCCGCTAGAAATCTCTCTTCCGTCATCTCCGAATGTCGCCAGCTTCGCCCTTCTAGCCATTTTTGGCTTAGCTTCGGCGGTACCGCCATCATTGTCATCCAGAAATCATAATCATATTCCTTCAACCAACCGATCAAAATCTGCTCCAACTTCGGCTCTACTAAAGCCAAATCCAGAATAATATCATATCCTTCTGTTAGCAGTGCTCTAAGCACCAAGAACATCATCGCCGCAGCGAAGCCGTCTGTTTCCCGCCTTAGACCTTCTTCACCACACTCTTGCACGATTTCCTTCCGATGCGGATGATACTCTGCAACTTTGCTCGCGGTTACCAAGATCGGCTTCGCTCCCATCTTCTCGTACCACGCTTCCACCGCTGGCACCAGTTGCGTCGTCTTACCAGAGCCCGACTGCCCCGTCACGCGCACAAACCTTTTCCCTTTCGTTGCTCCCGCTATCCAATCTGCCAAAATCCGCTTCAAAGTCAGTGGATATTCCTCTAGCTCCACTCGCCATTTCTCAGATGTCCCGCTCACGAAACCCGCCTGCAGCTGCTCTAATATCCCCAGCATCGCGCCATTCTTATCCATTACGCCTTTACTACCTTCATGCTCCGCCCCGCTTTCTTCACCTCGATTTTTTTCACTCCCACGAGTCGCTGATATTCCCCCTCTGCTTGCACTTCGAACTCCCCCGGCTTATCAAACTCTAAAACATCCCTCTCCACTACCATTACCGGAATCTGCCTAAGAATACTCCGCGCCATCAGTTTAAACAATCGCCAGAAACTCCTCAGTTTCCCTGTTGCTCGCCCAAACTCCTTTGCACTCAAATACCAATCTCCCCCGCGCATCACCCCCGCCATGCTCGTCCCATTCACCGCAACATAATCCGTCACCGTTGCTGGCATTTTCTCCCCATTTAGCCGAAACTCCGGTAGAAAAGTCCGGCTCTTTCGATTTCTAAAATACCATTTCGCCAACGTCCACCACGAAAAAATTGGCGTTTTCTTGCCTGACCGCAACTTCTTTCGCACTTTCGCCTCATCAAACACCTCCGTCGACTCTGCGAACAGTCCAAACGTCACATAGCACGGCACGTAACGCCAATGTTTTCCGTCAATTAACACTTCTAGCGGATAAATTTCGCTTACTTCCCCCGCCTCAAACTTCTGCACGATCTCCATGACGTCCTTCTCCCCCAGCATCCGCGCCATATCGTTAAAATTCCCGAATCCAAGTACACCAAGCGTCACATCTTTACCCGACAACATTACGCCATTCGTCGCAATCGCCGCCGTGCCATCTCCCCCCGCAGAAATCACCAAATCCCCGTCGCCCAGCAACTTTGCCAGCTCTTCTGCGTTCTCATCAACAGTCGGCGCTTTTACCTCAAATTTTCCCACCATCCAGCCCTTCAGACCACGTAGCGGCTCTAGCACCTTACTTTTTACTGTCGCCGCATGCGACGAAGTAGTATTATAGACGACAAATAGACGACGCACCTTCGCCTTCCACCATAGCCCCACTATCAGCACACAACGCATCATGGCCTTGATTCATATCCAGCGTCATTCCGCCTGGAATCAGCCAGTTCATCACTGTCCACATTACCGCCCAAGCCACTAAACCAATCACGATATTAAGCAACCTAGTCTTTGCGGCCGACACCTGCGATTCGTTATCACGCGCCGTCATATACTGAATCCCCGCAATCACTACACCCACCGTCGCCGCTGCACCTAGACCGTAGACCAAGATCTTTAGAATCAAAAACAACAGTTCTTTGATGCACATATCCCCTGGCAAAATGCTCGTACTCACTTCTGCCATCACCCGCCATGCTATCATGCCTAATCCAAACATCATCGTCTCCTATCTCAAATAGCCGTGCAGTTTCTTCGTCTGCTTATGTTTACGCAATTTCGAAAGCGCTTTCGCCTCAATCTGGCGAATCCTCTCTCGCGTCACCGAAAACTCATTCCCCACCTCTTCCAATGTATGCGGCCTACCCCCGCCAATTCCAAAGCGTAGCCGGATAATCTTCTGCTCGCGCTCGCTCAAAGTCGTCAAAATCTCTGCAATCTGCTCTTTTAGGATTTGATTCGCCGTCGCATCTTCTGGTGAGTCGCGCTCTGAATCCTCCACGAAGTCACCCAGCACCGACTCTTCGTCGTCACCATCGCGCCCCACACTTGCATCCAGCGAAGCGATATCTTGCTTAATTCGCATTACATATTCAATCTTGTCGACTTCCATTCCCATCGCTTCCGCAATCTCTTGGTTGGTCGGCTCACGATTCAAATCCTGCGTCAGACGCCGCGTTGTTCTAAGCACTTTATTGATTGTTTCCACCATGTGCACCGGAATACGAATTGTTCGAGCTTGATCGGCAATTGCTCGCGTAATCGCCTGACGAATCCACCATGTCGCATACGTTGAAAACTTAAAACCTTTGCCCGGATCAAACTTCTCCACTGCACGCAAGAGCCCTGTATTTCCCTCTTGAATCAAATCCAAAAAATCCAGCCCGCGTCCACCGTACCGCTTTGCAATCGAGACTACCAACCGCATATTCGCCTCAGCCAGCTTATCCTTCGCCTTTTTATCCCCCGCCATCGCACGGTTCGCTAGCTCAAGCTCTTCTTCTTGGCTGAGCAACGGAATCTTACCAATCTCACGCAAATACATCCGAACCGAATCGTCTGCAAAAGCATCGACGTTGTCCGCCGTAATCGCAAGCTCCTCATCCGAGAGCTCATCCTCCGAAGCTAAATCGTCCGCACCCGGCTCCCCCGGGTCAAACAATCCGCCCCCGTTCAAGATTTCTTCATCATTATCCATTGAATAATATCATACTCTACACGTCGATATAAATCAAGGCTTTTCCGACACAAACCCGCAGAAAAACCTAAAGCCCCGGGGCAACACCTCGGGGCTATTAATTCTCTAATTTAGAACTTATGGCACAGATACAACTTCGCCACCAAAGCCACCCCGCCCAGCATCGCCAAGCTACCAGCAGCAATCGTCACCAACAAAGTCATATCCAACGCGCTCACATCCGTCGCGTCTAGAGTACCTGTATCCGGAGTAGTCGGTTTATCGTTACCCGGCACGCTTG
>CANEKB010000030.1 GCA_947427985.1 uncultured Candidatus Saccharibacteria bacterium | reverse complement strand
ACAATTCTATATTGGTATATTCTGCTAAATCATTCTGTAAAGATCTATAATTACGTTCCATTTCTAACAGCGCATCAGGAAAACAACCAATTAATTCTTTATGATTCGGTCTTTTTAGCTGAATATTCATTGATTGTTGTACCTTTCGTTATCGGACTCTCGAATGATGGCTTCAAGATTCTGCAAAATACCATAGTAAAATGGGTCATTAAGGTCATAGCGCTTTTTAAATCCAACAATAATTTCGGCTTGTTCTTGCGGAGAAAAAGTCCTAAACTTGTCAATTTGATCTAACACTTGTTTTATCTCCCGATCTTCTTCTGGAGATCGCTCCTGATTCAATAACTCATCCTCCATACTCTGTAAAAACATTTCTTGCATTATCGGACTCTTAAACTTAGCTCGTCTAGTTCTAACTAGCTCTTGTTTCTGCCTACCACTATCCAAGTTACGAAAATATTCCATGTACTCTGATAGATTATTGAGGGCATCGATAGACTGTTGGTCAACAGATTTGTTATTAAGTGGCTGAGACGATTTGTCTTTCGCAGTTTTTGCTGGCTTACAAGCTCGAATCAAAGAGATAATCAAGAAAACTATCCCGATGCCAATTATGCCTTTCACTATATACCTCCTTTGAGTTATGATGGCTGCCAACAAAAAGCGACAACCGCCTTTGGTTGTCTACACCGAACGAACCTCATCGAGATTGTTTTTAGGGCAGTTGCCGCTTATTAATCTCGATAATTCCGTCCAAAAACAGAAAATGAGCTCGTTCATAAATTGTGTAGACAATTTTATTATAACATAAAAACTATTACTAGAGGTGAATAATAGTTCCGTCTGGGGCAATTTCAGTATAAGCCGAGTCGTTCTTGTTGGATTTCTTCGTTTCAGTTTCCTTGGGCAATCTTATTTTGCCAGATTGTAACAGCTTTTCGGCAAGTTTTCTGATTTCGTCTGGGTTTTCGATGGCTTTTAATCGGCCAGATAGGACGCCTAATCGATAATGGATACCATCACTCATCAACCGCCAGTTGGTGAGCAGCATCTCTTCATCGACAATGCGCTTTAGATCACGAGTGCTCTGATATGCTTGACGGTCGGGTTGCGTATCGATACAACTAAACTCCATCGTTAGATTGCGCCCCGTCTGTGGAGCAGAAAAGTTTACTTTGGCATAATGCTTTGCTTCAATAACTGGCGTAAGGGCGTTCATAAGCTCAACAACGCTGAGTTTCTTAATTTGTTCGACTGCTCGAATCATGTCTTTTTGCTGATCTCGCTCAGCAAAATAGCGCCCAAGTTTGCTCATTTTCTCAAGCCCGTCACGTACATCACGTAACTGTTTAAGCCAATGTTCATCATAAAAGCAAAACTTGTAGCGGTCTTTCGCATAATCTGGATCATGTTCGGGATCAATATTCCAATAGTATGGATCATCTATGTCTTTAATGTCGTGTTTTTTAGAAGTTTTCTTTTTAGGGAGATTAGATTTTGTAGGTATTTCACAATTTTCTGATTCGTTATCGTGATTTACTTCATAAGGAGCCCCATCCTCCCAGTAGGCACTATTCTTATGGCAGTTATTACATCTAAACAGGAGTAAAACTAGCTCTTCATTTTGGTCACGTCGCATTAATATCTTGTAGCTGCATTTTATTCCAAGTTTACCGCAGTGTTGGCATGGTGATTCATGCTTGAGCTCAGTATTAGAAATACGCTGATCGCGCGCACGATCGCGTTCCATCCACTCCCCGATCGTTTGCTCGCGCTGTTCGTAACGTGAAAGCAGTTCATAGCCCAAGAATTGCATGTAAGCCATATTCATTAAAAGCGCATTGCCTGGACGAGAGAGATCGTCAGGTGGGTCAAGTTGTCGAACCTTCTTAGCAAGCCGAGCAACGAAATCATCGTAATAGTACTGGCCGCGTCGTGCGTCAGCAACTGTCATCTTGTCGTAGAGATTTTCGTAGTATCCACGCTCTTGGAGGTAAGTATACATTGTTATACCGTTTTAACGCATCCTACGGCCGTTTGGACGCATTCTACGTGCGTAGACGCTATCACACTCGTTTTTGACTTTTGTGTGCTTGATTCGCCAGATAATTCGCTTAGGCAGCGTGAACACTTTTCTAGCATTTCAAATAGCTTTTCTGTTTTAATGTTCGCAAGACTTCTCTTGTTAATCTCAGCTAAAATTTCTCTATATATCGCCGCAAATTGGGCAATCCTATGCTCGCGCGAGGCTTTGTACGCGCTCAGAATGTCTGCTTGTTCTGCTTCTTGCTGCTCGGTAATTTGATCCTCTAATTCTTTACCCCACGAGACGAGTGTAGACTTGCTACAATGAAGAATATCGGCCGCATTCTGGTAGCTTACACCTTGGGCGCGCAGCGTAATAAATTTCAAGCGCTTCTCCGATTTCGTCATATTCATAACCGTTGATGATGTTTTTAGCGCGTCAACAATATCATCTTCCAAGCGTTCGGTATTAGTGCGTGGATATGTAACCGCACTTTCGGTCAGAAATGGACCGGTTTTGGTATCATTAGGCATACCTATATTTTACCATAAGATTCTTGCTCTGAGTTTTTATATTTCTTAATAAATTTAAGGCTACATTGAAGGCTCAAAAGTGCTTGATAATCTCGACTTTTACCATAATCTGAACGGCTGCCCTCTAGTTCCTTTTTATAATTTTCAATTTCATCAAGGTAACAATCCGGATATCGTGAAGAATCGCGAACCATCAAAGACAATAGTCTTGCAGTATTCTTATATCGTTCATCGTTCACCTTGTCTTCGTTGAAGCATAAAAAGTCACGATGGGCTCCTTTTTCAAGAAAAATCCTTATATACGCGTGTTCGTCAGATTCGTTGCTTTGTGGAGCACCTCCTATCGGGAAAAGAAGCAGAATCACGTCACCAAACATACGCCAATCAATATCGCAACCGAAAAACAAGTCTAAGGTTACTTTTTCGATGATTCTAGTAGTATAAAACCTTTCTTCGTTCTCTGCATTATATCTTTTCACATATTGCATACATAGCCAATCAGTATATTGTGCTAGCCATATATATGATTGATTCTTTAGCCTTTTTTCGTAAGCACTAGTACTTTTAGATGTGGGCTCTATTAAAATTTGAAATCTTCATTCATGAGGGAACCTGCAAGTGTCTGTAATTTTCTCCTGTATGCTGACCTTTTCATCATTTAAAATGGAGAAAAAGTTGCGTGCAAAATAACGTGTCATAGCGTAAGACTGCTTTTCATTAGTGCTTTCTGCTATGCTATCATATGCGAAACCCATTAAAAATATATTGTCGTGCTTTATTGTTCTCAGAATAGTGGTAAAAATATCACTGATAGCATATCTACGCATTACGTTGCTATCGTTCATAACGCTAACCTCAAGTGAGTATGCGAGAAGTGCTTTTAATTCTCTCAGGTCAATTCTTGAAATATTGGCAGTGAAACTGTGGCATAAAGCTAAGTAGCTCATACCGTTGTCTTTATGTCGTTTAAGGTCATTGAGGTAAAGCATTATTAAAAGGTGCTACTCTGGACAATTTTCCCAAATATTAGACCAGGTCATTGACCATATACGAACACGTTCATCGTCTTCTTCAATATTATTGAAGAAGGTTGTTATTTGCTTGGTACGAAAATCAGCATCATTTCTTTTTGTGGATATGATACTGAGTAGCCAACGATATAGTTCATACATAACCCAGCAAATAGCAACTATGCAAACTATATAAATAACTAATACGATAGGTAAAATAAGTAGTTGCTTGTTTGTGTTATTCCAGAAAATGCACGATAATGACGCGCAAATGATTGACGCGAATAGCACTTTGGGGTGCGCTACCTGCATTATTGTCGCCTCTTCCTCCCATGGGAACCTATGCTCATCCGCTGCTTTAGATCTTTCTATAACGAGTATAGCAACCGGCACAAGTAGGGCCAGGAGAGCGGCAAGTAGAGCAATAAGCCCATCTCTGGGGAATAGCTCAAAGAGTGCGCTTGATGACTGTTCAAGCAAGATGATATTCGCTTTGTAAAAGAGTTCTCTTAGATTTTGCATATCACAATTGAAACATATTTCCTATCTCAGGGAACTGTTTCTTGATTACGGCTTTCCATTTTTGGGTTTCATTTGGCGTAGAGATTTCGTTCTTAGAATATATCAATAGAATCTTAACAAGCCTTACCTCTTCATCTATAAACAGAATGCAACGGTTGCCTGACGATTTAGGCGAAAGATGCGAACCGTCTATGGCAAAATCAAGCTTTACAAGTTTATAGCCGTCTTTGGCGCAGATCAAGTCAGCACGATTATATTGTAACATGTTATCGATGCGCTCACAAACGGTAGTAATAGTACAAACAGTTGGAGCCCATCTATTTTTGTGGTCTTTTCTGAAGGCCTTAACGTAGTGACGCTCCGTATAATCTTCCCATTGTACCCTATAATTACCAATCTGCCCCATAGACTCTTTCTGGATCTTCCTGAGTAATCAGCCCGTACGGTATCACCTCACCGTCGCGACAAATTTGCCAAGGCAATTGTTCATGCGTAAAATCGACTATCTCCTTGGTGTGTTTACCCTGCCAGACGCTACCAATCTTTTCTATAAGTTTAAGTTCTTCATCCGAAATCTTGCTGGTCAGGGCCTTATCTTCCGAAAGCGAAAACATTATCGCTGGACCGCTTTGCTGGCGAATTATGGTACCGTCCTCCTCAAGTTCATCTAGCGCTCGAAAGTAGACATCGGCTACTGGTCCGCGCGGTAATTTACGGTAGGTCATCCCCGACATGGGTTTAGATTTTTCATAATACCAAATAAAATCTGCAAGGTATACAAGTTTTGCTAATTTAGTTTTGGTGATTTTACCGTCACTGTCGGATCCAAAATGTATTGAATTCAAGATGATCTGTTTATATTTATCAGTAGATGCTATAATATCGGAAAAGACAGATGCGCCATCTGGTGAGCCTAACAGATCGTCCATACCAATGCGAAGCACTGAGGATAATGCTTCTGCCTGACTGATTGTCATCTCCTTTTTACCAGTCTCAATATTGATATAAGTGGGACGACTAATTCCAATAGCCTTAGCCACTTGCTCTTGTGTATATCCACGAGCCATCCTTGCTTGTGCTATATTATTAGATACTTGCCCACACATACCATCTCACTCCTGTTCATGATTTGCTTTGCTACCATTATACCTCATAAAATATGTTAAATCAAGAATTTTGTCTCTATTTTTGACTTCTAATGTATGATTTCTTTTACATATTTGAATGTTTTCTTGACATTATTTTTGCTACGTGCTAAGATGAAACTACTGAGCCTAGTAGGGCTCGGAGGTAAAAAAGAAGACGCCTTCGAAAAGCGCCTCTTTACAAAAATCCTGCTAGTTTTTTGTTTCTTCATTTTACCACTATACCAAAGTTAAGTCCATAACCAAGAGACAGTGGACAGGAATTATAAAGATGGGTGTAAATTACCACGTGTCCGGGAACCGTAAGTCGGGCTATTCAGTCAGGCGTGAAGGCGCAAGTAGAGCGAGTACACATACTTCCACAAAAGCTGCAGCTGAACGCGTCGCTAAGAAGTATGCTCGCAATTACGGTGGCGGAGAAGTTCGTATACATGCCCCCAATGGGCAAATCGTAGACAGTGACACTGTTCCGCATGGTCATGATCCTTGTCCGCCTAGAGACACCGTCATGTAATGAAATACCGGTGGCCTATTCCTAAAACAGCCACCGGTATTTTGTAATCCTCTCTCCTTACTTCATTCTAACAACCATCTCTGGTAGTCTGAATGTAAAATTTTGCGCCACCGCTTGATTTCGGAGTTGATTACACTCAAGTTTTTATAGAGGTAATCTTGATAAGATTCGTTGCTTGGATTATAATCGTTGTAAACATTTGCACCTAAGGTGCACCAATAAATTAGACACCATGTCAAGATGGTGTTATTTTTATTGGTTTTATAGGCAATTTATGGTGTTTCCAAAACGGCGAACCGCCGGACATTGCTCAGCCCGGCGGTTTTTGGAGATTACTCAAAGAATAAGGTCAGCTCGCCCTTTGCGTTGGCCGGCTCATGCCAGGCCTTCCAGGCCATCATGGCCAGACCTTCGCCCACCTCGAATGCATCCTCGATATACTGCCGGATCTCCATATATCTACTAACAGAAACCCGCTGACAGACACCAAAAATGTCGCGGTCGGAACGCTGGAGCGTGATGTCTTCCTTGCCCATGGCGGCGATAGCCTGCGCTACGGCGTAGAGCACCAGCTCAGCAGCTGTACTGTCATCACCGTCCAGGCAGCAACTCATGAGAAAGCGACCGTGGGTAGCGTTCAGAACCAGCACCATCAGATCGCCCTCGCGGTAGACCCCATTAGTCATATTACGCTCATCATTGGAGATCTCGTGCCGAACCGGGCGCCCGCCGTTGATATAGCGCGACTTGCCAGGGATCGCCAGCATCTCGTCAATCGACTCCTCGGCCATCTGGTCGGAGGTTTTCTCATGGGCACAGAGGAGGGGCTGGTAGCGATAGTTCCCTTCGGGCAAGTTGAAGCGCAGGATGCACTTAGCCTCCTCACCAAACTTCTGTCCGTCCAAAATGAACGTGCCTCGCGTAGCATTCGGAGCTACCCTTTCCAGGGTCCCCCGAATCAATTCTTGAAGCAGGTCAGTTTCCTGCGGGAACAGGGTGGTTTCCGGCTCGTTGCGGCATTCCAGGTTGATGAAATTTTGCATAAAATTAACTCCCCTCAGTTGAATTTTTATGGCAAACTATGATTTTGCCCACAATATCGACTAGGTATTCCTTGGAATAAGTTGTAGCTTTGATTAGTCAACATAGCGGGCAAAATCCCCTATTTCTTCGAATATTTCAAGGATCGTTGACGTATATAGGTCGTCAAAAACAATTAGGCTTGCTCGGGGTATTAACGTAAGGTAGTACCCCTTTTTCTAGGGACTAGAAAAACCAAGCCCTATACTTTCATTGTAGCATAGATTGGCAATTTTGTCAATATATAATCATAAGGAATAAGGAAAAACATCTAAATATACTTCATACTAGTTAGTTTTAGACATTCTTCAACCTGGGTGAGCCTCTCCTCATCGACTCGCTTACGCTCGCTGAATCGGACCCGGCTCAGCCCGAGGCGTCGTAGCGCCAAGGTCTCAGAATGTTTAAAACCAACTAGCATGCGTATGCTCAGCTTGTTCTTTCCCTTATTTCTTCATCCTCCCTATGATTACTCTATATGGCTAGACAACGGAGGGAGCGACCAACATAACGCCAGTGGGCGTTTGATGGATAGTTGCCGACTTCATTTGATGTAAAATAATTAGCGAATTCAATGCTCGATGCATGTTGAGACCACTGGAAGCCTGCCGCTCCTTGCGTAATAAGATAATAAGCATCGTTAGCCCACCCGCTGCGGACGACGCGCTTTTCTTCGTCCGCAGCGGCGGTATGGGGGTTGGCGACCCTAATAAAGACCCGAATGTAGGTTTTTCTGGCATGGGTATAGGCTGCGCATTGCGCCCCAGCCGAATGCTAGACTTATTGGCGTTCTATAATGATTATCTTGGACTAAGTGAGAGATACGATAGCTATCACGGTTATCCCCTCCGTTGTCTAGCCATAGAGTAATTAAGTGGAGGA
The DNA here is from genome assembly GCA_947427985.1 of uncultured Candidatus Saccharibacteria bacterium. Lineage (GTDB taxonomy): Bacteria > Patescibacteriota > Saccharimonadia > Saccharimonadales > Saccharimonadaceae > Nanosyncoccus. Next base: position 2,784 of record CANEKB010000030.1, on the reverse strand, counting down.
CAAGAAAGTTAAAATGTTCGTAGGATATGGTGCACTTAAGCCATTTTTGATGCAAAATGCGATTTTTAATCGTACTTATGCTTGTTATTCTCGAAAAATTTGCTATATAATGCCTCCCAGAGCCCCGGGCAGGCTAGGCATTTAAGGTTGGTAGAGTGTGGGCGTTATCTTTGGGGAAAGGAAGTGATACATGCTGAGAAGTTTGTTTTACAAGTTGTTGAGCATTCTAGTTAATCGGCTAGAGGCTAAGCAATCAAAAAATGATACTACTGTCGTGATTATCATCAACGAGAAGTAGTATCAACCATTCCTAATTTAATTTTACTAGCTAATAACGATTATGTCTAGAGTTTTGTAGAAAAATCACGCCAAAATCAAACCATCCAGTTGTGGTGTGGCCAGAGGCTCTCACCCTTCGTAAACACGGCTAAGGCGTGGATCGTGCGCGATCCGTCTTCTTCAACATGCAGAGGCTAGAACTGCCCACCATCCTATTGTAGCATAGAATTGCTAAAATGTCAATGGTTAGACCATACCTGGTCAGTTTCTACTGGAAGAAACAGAGGTAAGACAAAGCCCCGACAGCAGCGCCTAGAAGGATTGTGACTACCAACAGCAAGAAAAGCGGCGCATGTGAACGACGACTTGGGGGGACGATGACTGTAGGACGGGTCGGAATGTCCTGACGCAAAGCTTTTTTATCAATTTTCGTAGATTTTGCTTTAGCTTTAGTCTTAGTTTTCTTAGCGGATTTCTTGTTATAGCCGGACTTATCTTTAGCGTCGTAGCGCGGAGCGGCGTAAACAGTACCAGCGGTATCAGAGGTCTTGCGTTTTGGGCCATCCGAAAGTGGACGTTTCTCAACTTGCACGGTTTTAATGAAGAAAGGCGATTGACCACCGAGTGCATAGCGGTTATTATCTGGAGCCGCAGTACCATGGCCATCAGCGACCTGGCTTTCGGAAAAATGGCTATTCTCAACATTATCGCCATGTGGTCGATAATCCTGCACGACGCCAAGACCAACTTCAGCATTCTTTTTACTCTGAGTTTTTGCAGCCGGGACACTAGTATCAATATCGGCGTAAATATCAACTGAGCTAGGAGCAGGAAGGCTAAGATGCTGAGCTTTAATTGGATGATCGGGATTAGAAAAATCAGCAAAAATCTCTTCGCGTGCATCACCTGGTCGGTTAGCCCCAAAGCCTTTCGGAGCAGGACGGAAGCGTTCTTTCACCGAGCGGAATGGCTTTGCGACGGCTTTTGAAGCCCGTGCAGTATAAGCAGTTTCCTCAGAACGGTCAGCATAAGTACGCGGAGCGGGATTGCTCTGAGAGCTTTGAGCTGGGCGCGGCGCGACGTCCATCATGCGACCGCGCGACCTTGGCCGGGACGCTACCGGAGTAGCGGTCTTAAGGGCGGCAACCGTAGCCTTCTGAATTGAAGCGACAGTCTTGGCGGTGCGAGCACCTTCGGCACCGACCGTCGCCGCCGCGCCCGCAGTAGCTCCATCCTTAGCAACATCAATCGCAATCTTGCCCTTGGCTGGACGCAGAGTCTTCCCTGGCCGGCTAGAGCCATCGACCGAGCGAACTGGAGTCCGCATGACGGTTTTAGGCTTAATTGTAACAGAAGGCTTCTTTGGTGCTAACTTTAATGATGTCCGCACAACAGGAGCGGTACTTTCTTTTATCTTGGAGGTGGTCCGCTTTACCACAATCGGTGTTTCAACCTCAATTAGCGGATCAGCCGCGTTCGTAACCGGACGTGGCGGAGGCGTACGTTCAGATTTAGACTTTGCCATTCGAAAAAGTGCTGAGGCAGAAGGGCGAGTCGATTCCATTTTGCGACGACCAGACTGGTGATGGAGGCTTGCAGCCGATTTCGAATCCGAAACTGGCTTTTCCCCACTAGCATTAATGATATCTTTAGCGGTGCTGGCGAGATATGAGCTTAGGCGTTTGTCCGGGTCAGCAGCATACATAGCATTAATCGCATCTTTCGCTGAGCGAACCGGCCGGCTGTCGAGCGATTCGAGTGAATTTAGTGATTCAGACGGGTTCGTACTTGCTTCGGTAGACGGTTTTGTATTCATTCCGGCAGTCGAAGCATTGCTTGAAAATTCTACCGATTCGACCGCAGCGAGCGTAGCGACAATTTCCGATTCCGGAGTTGACGGAGCACTCTGTATAGTATCTGCATTATTAACTTCACGTGACAGTGACATAGATACAGCTGAGACGTTCTTCTCTGAATCTACTGGTTCCGGCGATGTGTTAGCCGCAATCGAGGCCTCGGCTGCAGCACGATCAGCATCCATCATAGCACGCAACATATCCTGGTCAAACCCAGCCAAGCCCGTCATGTTTTGCGACGAGCTAAGCGGCTGAGACTGATCCGCGGAATGATCCATGTTACGATTTTACCCTCTTTGCGGTTTCAACAATATCAATAAACTGATCGGCTATAAGGCTAGCACCGCCAATAAGCAGCCCGTTCACTTCTGGCACCGTAAGATAAGCTCCGGCATTTGACGGGTTCACGCTACCACCGTAGAGAATCGGCACCTGCGTAGCCGTTTCTGCGCCATAAGTATCCTCAAGCGTGCGGCGAAGGAATTGGACCGCGTCGGCGATTTTGTCCGGCGAAGCAATCTCGGCACCCTTCGTTGTACTGATAGCCCAAACTGGCTCATAAGCGATAATTACCTTAGAGATATCCTCGGTCGAGACTTCAGAGAGACCGCCGAGCAGCTGGTCGCGCAGAACATCATAAGTCTCGCCA
>CANEKB010000029.1 GCA_947427985.1 uncultured Candidatus Saccharibacteria bacterium | reverse complement strand
CACTCACAGATTCATATCCTGCGTGCACGACATATCCGCTTACATTCGGTGCTGAAATCGTCCGACTCTCGCCACTCTTTACGCCGCTCACGACGGTAGCTTTGGGAAGCACGGTAACAGTTTTGTTAGTGCCCCACTCATAGCCAATAGCGTAGATGACATAAGTCTTCTCGTTAGGTTTTTCAATAGGGTCACCATTGCCGGTGGGCTTGTCCTCCTTGGGCGGTTGTACGGGGGCTTTCGGGTTAAACAGTTCAATCCGCTTATCCCATACATTGATGCCAATCTTGATCGCACACTCACCCTCAGTGCCGTCAGCCAGCTTATAGCGGGCAACGAAAATCACCGCAGCCGAAGATTCCTGCACGGGGCTCTCGACGAGTCGAGTGTCGCTGGCTTTCGCCACAATCGGCAGGTGCCAGTTGTGGCTAGATTCCGCCGCTTCTACCCCAACGGCTGTGAACTGGCTAAACAATACGGCCAGCCGCACATTGTTGTAGAACACATCGGTCCTCAGAGCGGTACAATCATCATTCAGCAAAGCGTTGATGCCCTTCGTGGTGCTATCGGTTCGGCCAAACACTTCGTCCAGCCAATCTGCGTACTCCTGTAACCAGGGGTTCAGGGTCAGAATCTCCGGCGCCATCAGCCGGCAAGCCTGAACAAAACCGTCGGCATAGATGGGGTCCATGATGATTTTCTTCTGGATTCCCTTCTTAATCTGCGCGAGAGTTCCGTCCGTGTAGCTGCCGTCCAGCAGAATTTTGAGGTCCTGCATAGGCGTGCTGACAGCGTACTCAAACTTGCCGCCAGCGTCGTGAACAGCCTTGTTACGGGCTTCGGCGTTAGACGGCATAGAGCTATCATCCCAGGTGTTGAGCATCTCAACCCGCCAATTCGAATTGAATTCGGCGAGCCAGTTCTCTAAGTCACGATCGTCCAGGTCGATCTTGAGATGGTCAAGGCTACCGGAGTCAGCACCGTCGTCTGGCGGAAGCTGCTCCTGTTGCTGGCTAATCCTCCAGTCGCTGAAGGCAGTCCAGACCTGCGGAACGCTGTTAAACAGAACGATCCCGCTCAGAATCAAGACTGCACCGCGCTTGAGAAGGTTGATAACCAGCTCGCCCCGATCGGACTCGTCGTCCAGATAATCGAGGATGGCATTGTACATGCCCCAAATACCAAGACCCGCGCCAACGACGCCGGCCAAGACCATGGCGACAAAGCCGATGGTCACAGCGATTCCAACCTGCGTAAGGATGAAACCGCCAGCCGCGATAACGGCCAATGCTAACAACAGAATTGTCATTGCTTATTCCTCCTGTCAAAGATTTTCGTTTTTTGGAACTTGATCTGCGGACAGGGGGTACCAACCCCTATCCAAGATGAATGGGGTCGGTGGCAAAGCGCCACCCGCGCATGCGAACGTGGCTGTCTGTTGACTTTGTATAATTAACAGATACAAAATGAATTGTATCTGGGATGATTCGATTGTTAAATGGACCTCTGGTCGAATCGCTCCCACGGTTCTTCCAGACTACTTCCATTGTAGCACACATCTCTAAAAAAGTCAATACTAAAGTCACTAAGTAAGCATAAAGACAATGCTTTTTAGCATAACAGTTATAGAACAGGGGTGAAAAAGGTTCGTTTTTCGAGTTATTTTTGGGGAGTTTTAGATTAAGCATTAGTTTGACAATTTATTGTTTTATTCTTATGCTTATATAGTGAGCTTGAAAACGTCGAGAATAACCGTTTGACAAGCTCAATGGGGACTTATTAAGACAAAAAAGAAACCGCCCCCGGTAGGGGACGGTTTTCAGGTAGGTGTTGCTCGCTGCCCGCTTAGTTAAGGGCAAAGTCCCGGGTCCCCCACCCCCTTTGCCATGCGCGTAGTGCGCTCGGCGGTCCATTAGCGACCGCCGCAGACACCACCGCCGCGGCCGGAACTGTTGGAGCCGGAATTGCCGCCCGACTGGGGCTGAGACTGAGACTGGGGCTGGGACTGCTGTCCGGACTGATCCTGCTGCATGATCGCATGGATCTGCTGCGCTTGCTCAACGCTGACATGCAAAGCATCAGCCAACTGCTGAATGGCCGGATCAACCTGGGTCTGCTGTTCCTGCGGCTCGGTCACATTGACAGTGCTGCCGCGCGCCCGCAACTCGTTGGCCAAATCCTCGGTAGAGTACGCCTTTAAGGCGCTGCTGTCATCGCGATCAGCGATGCGCACTTCAGGAATGGCATAGGCACCAGTTTTGCTGGCCTCTTCCACCCGCAGCGCGTGCATGCGCGCCAGGAAGGATCTCTCCTCCGCGGCGGAAACACGACCAAGGTCGCGGCCGTCCCCGTCGATGTTGTGCGCCTCGACCGTCATAGACGGAGAGGCTACCAACGCCTTCAGGGCGTTGATGTCGTACCGCTTGACCAGCTCGGCATAAGGCATCCGGGCATCGCCGACATTGAAGAACTCGGTCGGCACGACCATCAGGGACTGCGGGTTGACGACCTGCTGACTGCCAGAATTGTTGCTGGCGGAGTCAGAAGTTGCGTCGTTGATGCGGCTATCGCGCCGCCTGATGCCCTTCTGTGCTGCAGTGCTGTCGCTACGCTTTTTTCTTGCCCAACTCATAATACAACCTCCTAAGATAAAAATGTGCGCTCGACGTTAGGCGGCGGAGTGCCACTTCTGTCTCGCTGCTTCCATATTAGCACACATGCTTAAATTTGTCAAGTGTTTTATCACTAAAATACAGCTAAATTTCGTAAAAATTCTTATTCTTCCCTGTTGTGCTAATGTTAAAATAGTTTTATTTTATAGTAATTATGATTAAAAACTAGAGCAGTCGTTGACGAAACAAGCCACCCCCGGAGGGGTGGCAAGGGCGGTTTTAGAGCTTCATGGCTTAAATGATCCAGGGGTATCTAGCTGCGAACAGAGCGACGATGCCTTCTGGTGTATATTCACAGGGGCCAAGTTCCTCGCCCTGTTCGTTTACCAGTCCACCATCGACGGCGCCAACAGCAAAATCGCGCGCCAGCTTAGCGTAATAGCTCCATTCGGAACCATACTTTGCAACAGCTAACACTCCGCCCACAATGGCGGCAGCCGCCAAGCAAAGGTCGTGCGACGGAAAGCTCCGCCAGCTCGTCACAATAAAGTAAGTGCCTAGGGCGCAACTTCCGAGGCCGGCCAGAGTATAGCCACGATACTTGTCACCATAGCCATGACGGCCGGAGTTGTATCGCTCGAAATGATAGCGACGAGCCATGCGATAAATTTGTTTGCGGGAGTAAGTTTTTGCCATTAAAGATCTCTCCTTCACCAATGGAATAAGGTCCGACGTTCTAGGTAAGCTTGTAATGTAGCAGTCTAGAACGAACCTAATTATCTTATCACGCCCAAGAAGCAGCGTCAACGTATAGACATAAACGTAAACAGAGATGATTTAAGCTATAAAAATCCCCCGCACATGGCGGGGGATGAGTAGAAGGAGGTTAGATTTCTTCACCGGTATAGCTGCGGTAAAAGTCCCGGACATCAGAGTAGGTCTCATTACCGCCACTCATGCAGGCGAATGCGAATTCGCGGGCCTGTTGAGCGAGATTGCGATATGCCAGCCAGCAGAGCACAACCAAGACAAGACAGCCGCCTGACATCAAAAGATAAAACAAATGCAGGGCCTGAATCTTGTAGCAGGTCATAGCGAGGAGTAGGGCAAAAGTCCCGGTGATCAAAAATGCCGCCGCAAAGCCCAGAATTATGCATCCCAGACCATGAGAATGATGGCAAATGTAGAATCTCACCGCGTAGTGCTCCACTTTTTCTTTTGACAGATCAGCCTCTTCGAACATCGAAAAACGTCGCATAGTTTCTTCCTCTTTCTCCAGCTTTGGATAGATTTTAGGTCAATGATCAAAAGCTCGGAACGTGACAAAAAGAATTGAGCCTCCCTTTTCTTTGGAATGTACTATTATACGATTCAAAAACAATACGTTCCGAAACGTGTACTTACATTGTATCACGGAAATTATTTTTTGTCAAGGTTATTCCCTTTTCTAGAGAAGGGTGATATAATAGCTTCGTAGTTCTACGTATGGTGGGATTAGCTCAGATGGTTAGAGCGTCTGATTGTGGTCCAGAAGGTCGTCGGTTCAATTCCGATATCCCACCCCAGAAAAATGGTTAGGTCCTGCGACCTAGCTATTTTTTTGTGACAAACAGTTCTGAGATATAACAATAGGAGCCACAAAGCTCGATATAGAGCCAGATTACGCCTGTAGCTAGTGTTATAATGGTTCTATGGAGAGCTTAGAATTAAACTCGCGTGGCTACTACCTTGGCAGTAGTACTTCAGATTTTCTACTCGGAGCGACGGCGGCCGATGAGCCAGTGCCAGTAGCCTCATTGACAAAGATCATGACGGCTTACATTGCGCTAAACAGTCGTAAGCTTGACGAAGAAGTAACAATTACGCCAGAGATGCTGTCCGGATTAGAAGAATTCGCAGTGGTTGGACTAGAGGTAGGGCAAGTTGCGACAGTAGAAGACCTACTCTATGCAACAATGTTGCCGTCGGCCGGAGATGCGGCGCAGGCGCTTGCGATTAGTACATCGGGGTCAATTGAGGCTTTCTCCGAACTAATGAACGAAGCAGCCGAAGAGATTGGTATGAAAAATACACATTTTAGTAACCCAGTCGGCTTCGACGCGGAGAATTATTCGACGCCGTCAGATATTGCGATTTTGCTACGCGAAGCACTGAAGAATTTAACTTTTGTGGAGATTTTTGAAACTTATAAACATGAACTACCGTCAATCGGTAAGACCGCAACGAAGACTTTTACTGAGATGAGCTACGTTCTAGGGGGCAAAACCGGCTATACCAATGCGGCTGGGCGCTGTTTCGCAAGCCTGGCGGAGGTTGAAGGTCAACGCTACATTCTCGTGACGGTAGGAGCGCCAACAGAAGGAGCATTGCATCTCGCTGACGCTGAGACAGTTTATCAATCTGTAGCGGAAAATTATGAACCAGTACGGATTATGTCGACCGGAGATACCTTGATGCGGCTTCGCGTCGAGAACAGCCCAGTGAAAGCGCTCGATTTTAAGGCTAATACCAATGTCGATATAGCACTGCCAAATGGCACGTCGAAAAAAGATCTGATCTACAGTTACGAGGGAGTAACGGAAATACGGCAAGACACAGAGTTTTCCGAACACGCGATCGGGACTTATACCGTGAAATACGGCGAGCAAACCCTAGCTCAGCAAAACATTTTCCTTGAGGAGAGTTGCGAGGGGGTGCATGAATATTGCGTCGAAATGCCAGAGTTTTATAACTATGGTTGGATGGCGCTCGGCGGGATAATCAGTCTAGGGCTACTTGGACTAACGATCTGGAGTTTCGTGTGCAGGAAGCAACGTTTGCATAAAAATACAGGCAAGATTCTCAAATGGGTAAGCTTGGCTACGCTAGTGATTAGCTTAGTTGCGAACGCGCTGATCTTTGGGAGTTGGTTTATCAACAATGAGGCGACGGAAACTTACGAGCCGGACCTGATTCAGCTAACCACGGAGGAAACTCCCGGAGAAAAACCGGCTGAAACTCCAGAAGAGCCAGAAACTCCGCCCGCCGATGATCCCAATAATAGTTCGATAAGCAGCACAGCTGGAAATTGCACGACCAGCTACGGAAACTTGATGCTAGTTAATCCTAATTTTACCGTAGGAGAAGATTTTATCGCGGCGCGGCGCGGGCAATTGATTTCGGTTTCTCAGACTTATGGGATTCCAGAATACCATGCAGCCGGAAATGGCGATAATTTGATGATTCCAGAGGCGGCAGCACATCTGAACGAAATGGTAAAAGCTTACGAAGCCGAAAACCCAGGACATGAAATCGGGACTTATTCCTGCTTCCGGTCGCGCGGAACATCATGCGGGCGGCTTTGCGCGGCAACTGGAACTTCCGACCATCACACGGGACTAACTTGTGACTTGATCGACTTGCAATACGGAAGCGTTCTTAATACTGACGATTATCCGAACCATAAAGAGTGGCAGTGGTTGCGCGAAAACTCATATAAATATGGCTTTATCGACCGTTTCCCGGAAGCTTGGGCGGGCGGATTAATGTCAGAGCCGCTTAACGTCGACGCGAACGGTTCAACCGGGTTGTTCGAAACTTGGCATTATCGCTATGTAGGTATCGAAGCAGCGACCGAGATCGCAACCGGAAAGTATAATAATGGGCGTTATGACTCGCTGGAGCATTATTTGAAGGCTACTGGGCGCGTGAACGATTTGAAGGCGGGGAGCTGCAAGTAGGATGGGGTTGAGACTATACGACGCCTTACGTTTGAGCTGGAGAAATATCGCACAACATAAAGTTCGTAGCGCGATGATTGTTATGACAGTTTCAATTCTTTTTAGTGCGGTGATGGCATTTAATTTTGTTTTGGATGGTCTAGATAAAACAGTTTTTGACGCCGCTATGAAAGCTAGCAACCATAAAGTTTACATTGCTACTGGCTATAGTGAAGTCTCTAGTTCTAACCAGGGCGAGTATTATAAAGTAAACAATTTGGACGATGCGGAAAAACTCATAGAAGAAAGCATCAGGCAGCATCATGGCCAGGTTGTGGGGCAGATTGCTCAGTACAATATTGGCGATTCCCGCTGGGTGATTAATAAAGAATTGGCCACGCGTTTTAGCAATTTAGACTTTAGTAAGCTAAAAGACAATCAAGTTCCTTACATAGGACCAAAAGCAGAGGCTGAATCCTTTGGCGAATATCTCATGAGCGCGGATGGGAGCAAAGACAAACTTTTAGCAAAGGTCGGTACTTATCCCGTTACTAAGCCTGGCGGTCTGTTTTTATCGGGAAATAACCCTCTCAACTTATTATTATCTAGACTGCGGGTCTCTGGTGGTTATCCGTTAATTGTTGATGACGGTTCTGACAAAGTGATACAATATTTGCAGAACCAAGCCAGTTATAGCTCCCTGAATCAAGAAATTACGCCGGATATACAGCAGGTTGTCGCAGAGTTTGATAACTATAATGATGCGATAGCTTACTATTGGGATATTGTTAGTGATAATAACATCCTTATGGACGTGGAGACGCTTAACGGCAGAAAGTATATTATGCATAGTAACGAGATTTTTAGCAATGTTATTGGCGCCGAGTTAAGCATTAGGAACTTACATAATACTTTAGTCATTATAGAATTTTTGTTTATTACTATTTCGGTCATTGTCGCTACCCTTACTTTTGCTCATTTGGCGGATCAAGATGCTACAACGATTTCCCTCTACCGCTCTTTGGGTGCCACCACCAGCAGTATTTATATAGTGTATATGCTATATTTGTTTGAACTATGCGTATTGGCCGCACTGGCGTGTATAGTGGTTGCTTTTAGCCTGGCCGGTATCACTTGGCTAACTAGCGCCAAAGAGCTTGCACAAAAGTTACAGGATTTTTATATGCTAAATAGCACACCAAATATTACTTTTTTTGAGTGCAACGATTTATTCTTTGGCATTATTGGGTCTATTTTTGCGGTTGTACCACTTTCTATGATGCTTACTCTGCACCACTTTTCCGCTAAGCATATTGCCGAAAAGCTCCGAGCAGATTAAGTTTGGTCATTTTGGCACAAAGAGTATTGTAAAAAAATGTAAAAAGCGATATGCTTATATATGTGTTCAATAGCGGGGTAATGCAGGTACATTATAAGAAAGGTTCAATGGTGAATTATTATGAGAAAAATCCGTAGCATCCTGGCTATAGCGCAGATGGTAACGGTATGACATTTTCTTACTTTTCTCAGTTTTTTATGTTATAATGGTAGAGTAACCTTGCGAGTGTAGTACAGCGGTTAGTATGCAAGTTTTCCAAACTTGAGATGAGGTTTCGACTACCTCCACTCGCACCATGAGGGATTTTCAGCGAAATTTGCTGAAAATTTTTTGTTTCTGTATCTGTAAATTGGGCTAATTTGGCGAGTGTAAACATTTTTCTCTGGCGTTATCCAAAAACCGTCTGGAAAAAGAATTTGTTTACACTTTTCAACATTAATAGGGGAGAGCGTGACAAAGTGGACGCCAAGGTCATCGATAAACCCCAGCGCAAAGTGTGTAAACTTCTCTCTTTCAAGATCAGCCGTTTCTCCTACTTCTTTTAGCATTTTTTCTAGCTGATCAGCTCGATCACGGCTCTTGTTAAGCACTTCTTTGATTGATGCCTTGACATCTGGGTCAACCTCATCAATATAAGCCCTAGTCTGCTTGTCTACCGTCTTCTTAGCATCGACCCAGGCTGACGTTAGACTCTTTTTACGCTCTTCGGCATTGTCTTCCTCCATATCCCATACTTTCGTAAGTGCTTCTAAAAACAGCTGCCGCCCACGCTCTGTCATATCGATGGAGCTACAAATTTCTATAACCTGCTGATTGACCTCATCTCTATCCATCGAGCGATAACAGCCACGGCAACGATACTTAGGATAGATACGTGTCTTAGCATGTTGATTGAGTCCTACGTACTTGTCGTACTTACTATGAGAATGCGAGCATCCTTCGCATCTAATGATGCCGTTTAGCGGAAAATCTGGGTTGCCGTGCTTGTGCGGCCCGTTATGGACTTTGTGCTTTCTGCTATCTTCTACAAGTTCACAAATGCGACGGTGTTCGTCCTTTGTGATTAAGGGTTCATGAAGGCCATGCTCATTCCTAGCTTTAATATTTTTGTCTACTGAAATAATACCTGCGTAGAATGGGTTAGCAACTAGTTTCTTCCACTTATCCATTTTTACTTCTTTGGGTAAATAGTAAACGGTGGCTGCCAATCTATTGTATTCTTTAAGCGAGTCTGTAAGAGTGAGCATTCCTGCAGCTAGCCGTTTTAGTACGTCTTGCATAATGTCGGCCTTGCGACCGTCTTTTTCTGGTACACCGCTCACCGCCCCTTTCTTATAGCCACGTAGTGGTTGATACGGATAGCGACCAGCATTGATGGCACTAGTTTGTCCAGCAATAGTTTTATGAACACGCTCGTTGTTTGAGCTTTCAGCCTGGAAATACTTCATAAAGCGCATAAACTTAGCCATCGTTGCATCGCCGTTCAATTCATTATCTGTATACCAGACCATCACACCGTACTTTTTGAATTCTACCTCAAAATGAAACGCCTCGTCAATTGAGCGCATAAAACGATCTGGTTCGTCAACTATAAGATACTTGATCTTTCTATCCTTCTTGCAGGTTCGTATCATTTCTTGCAAATCCTTGCGATGAACGTTGGTACCAGTTTTACTAGAGACGCTACCACTCCAAATATATTCAGGAGGAATTTCTACATTTAGCCTTTTTGCGGTCTTATAAACCGCTTCGTTCTGTCGCGCAAGGCTGTGGTTCTTTAGCTGCTCGTCAGACGACACTCGACAAAGCGCCATAGCTTTGGTTTTGATATTACTCATTCTGCTCCTTTCAGACATTAATACTTTGTTGCTCTTTGTAGAGATTATAGAGAAAGAATGCGAGCTCTTCCGCTATCTTTGCCTCTACGTCGCTTCTTGAACACGAAACCAGATGCCTAAAATCTTTCTCTTTAATGTTTGCATCGTTCGTGTTCATGGCGCCATTGTCTCAAAATGGCGCGCTACGAATTCTTAAGAATTACAGAGTAGGCTATTTGATAAGCTTTGGATTTATCGCAAAACCATTCTCTATTCGTACAATTAGGTCTTCTCCGTTGGGGATATTTTTGCGAACCTTGTCATTTATGATTCTATAGACATCTAAAGCGCATTTACGTTGTGATGCCTTATCCCCATACTTTTCTGAGTCTGCTTCTTCTATAATTTCAAATACTCGAGCATCATCGACATCGTGAGACACTAAATTGTGGCGGCCATCTCCAAATAAAGCGAAAAGTAAGGCGCTGATACGTCCGCTTCTATCTCCAAGGATCTGTTTCTTGCTGTTGATTGTTAACGTGTTTTTAGCACGGTCATAGCTAACGGTACTAATATATTTGAGTTTTATGGCCTTTTTATCTAAGACGTTCTCTATCTCCTTTGCAATTAAGTTTATTCGAGCGAGTACGGAGTTTAGTCTGTTGATACAACGGGCTGTGCCATAAAATAACCGTGGAAGCTTATCATCCCCCTCAGGAATGATGGGATCACACTTTACGTCCTTCTCAAGTAAGCGCTTTAATTTTACTGGTGAATCTGGCAGAACTTTTGACAGCTTATCCTGTAGGGCTTTAGAAAAATCGGAGACTTCTGCTTCCAGAGTATGCACTCTCTCGAGTGCCCTCAGCGATGTTCCGACTGCCGTCTCACTAGTATTTCGATGTGCGCGATAATCAAATTCCATGCCACTATCATTCTGTTTTGCGACGAGGTTTTCGTACTGTTTCTGGAAAGATTTTATTTTGTGTTCAGTATCGTCTTGAATTTTATATATTTTCTTTAGTAGCACCTCTCCATCCATAATTTTATTTTAATACTGCTAGCCTCCTTTCTCAAGCTTGAGCTTAATCACACGCCAACCCGAGATTTGCATAGTAACCTATTTTTTCTTGTAGCTTCAATCTGTACGACGAATATGCGGTGTAGGCTTTATCTTTGTTCCTTCCTATATAATATTGCCAGGTATCATACAAATTACGCACTTCAGGATCGTCTTCGGCCAATTCCTGTGGTGTCCTTGTTCCATATTGTGCACGATAAGCATTGCATTGAGCGACTTTCTCTTGTTTAGCTTTAGCCTCTGCTTCCTCCCGTGCCCTTTGCTGTGCCTCATATTGGGCTTGTTGCGTTTCTAATTCTGTCCTTCGTTTCGCTGCGTCAGCATCATATTGTTCGAATTGATGTTTTGTTTCAGCCTCTCGCTTCGCCGCTTCGGCGTCCAAAGCCGTCATTTGGCTACGATACTCTTCATCAATCTGTGCCGCCCTACGATCGTACTCTGCATCAATGGCC
>CANEKB010000028.1 GCA_947427985.1 uncultured Candidatus Saccharibacteria bacterium | reverse complement strand
TTCTCATGCTTGGGGTTTCATCCTCCATTGATTACTCTATGGCTAGACAACGGAGAATGTGCCGTGTAGGACTAGCTATCTAGACATAAGAAAGAGGCATATGTATGTAAATTAAACTCAAGTACATAAACATGCCTACTCCTTGAGACTACGTTTCTTTTAGCCTCTTTCTTATGTCTAGATAGCTGGTTCCAAACAAGGTTTAATCTAGAGGTTGCGGACGAAAGTACATAACAAAATACCACCAGCAAAACCACTAGCGTTTTAGGATTGCGTCTTCAAAGAATAACTCCACGTACTTACGACAAAATAAAGTCTATGTTTCCATTATACTATACTTATTCAAAAAAGTAAATAGCAATATCATACTTCACTCTTCCTATGTCTTTGATTTTATGCTATACTATAAAAGTGGGCAGTAACTTAAGCAGCTAGACATAAAGATCACAACATATGGAGGGGTAAAAATGTTCACTATCGAAAGCCTGCGCGAGAAAAAGTTCCTCAGAGAGGTTAGCCGACGACAAACAGGCAACGGCAAGACCTATTACATCACCGGCGATAATTTATCGCCAATTTCCCTAGCCACAGCCCCTGGTATTCGACTCCGGGTGATCGAGAGCAGCGTCAACACTTTGAACGAGCTGATCGACCAACAGAGCGGCGGTCTGAACGCGGCACTAATCAAGGATATGAATATTATCCTGAAGTGCACAAACGACCTGACGCGCGACTTCGGCGTAATAGAAGGGATGTTCGAGGACAACCCGAACCCGGAACACTGGAAGGCTTATGGGGTTGGATTCGATCTGGAACATGGTCTACACCTGTGCTTCGTAAAATGTGGACCGGATTTCCTGGAAACTTACAACCCCAAACGAGAAGAGGAGATCTTGAGAAGCAACCTAGTACGAATCAGCGACTTGGAGCACCTGCGGGCTGAGTTTATCTTGAACGGTTTTCTTTCGCTGTTCGTAGAAGTTGATGTACTGGAGTTGAACGCAACTCCTGACAGAGATAGGCTCCTCTACGTCCGGATTACTGAGATCATGAACGGCGTGCGCGTCCAACGGCGCGAAACCTACGTCGAGCAGTTTGAGGGCAGCACGCTGGGCGACAAGCTGAACTGGAGAATAATTTCTTATCTCTAAGCCCGGCACCTCATCCGCTAAACCTTTATCCTTATGCCAAGCACCCCCGACTACCTAGTCGGGGGCTATTTTAAGGAAGTCGCCAAGTTTATAATCATTTATGACAAATTTTATTTAGACAAAGCAAAAGGGAGCCCCGAAAGGCTCCCTGTTCGCTTGCGTTTAGTAAGTGTGGCTCGGGAGGGGATCGGCCCCGACAAATCGTCAGGAAACTTCTTTCTCCTCTACATACCCCCCCCCGAGAGGATCTCCACATAGTAGCCGTTGCGTACCAGATTATCGCTCATGCGGGCAGCGATCTCCTCACTCGGAAAGCGCATAGTTCCGCAGACATCCCAGCCACCAAACTTGGCGTTGGGGCGGATGGAAATGTCGGCACGACCAGAATGGACAGCGTACTTGAAGCCGATCCCGTCGCACCCAACATCCTCCAGCGTGGGCTGGAGACCAGGAGTGAGCTGCTCCGCCTTGGCGATGAGGTTGGTCAGATAATCCTTGTAAGCCTTCAGACCTTCCTCGGTAGTGAAGCGGCGAATCTCCCTGTGGTCACGCCCAAACTCAATGGACGCGTCGCACTTGGGGTGCAGCCCCAAAAAGCTACGGTTCAGGCTGGGGCTCCAGCCCACAACCTCGCGGAGCATGGTGCCGGCGATCTGAATGCCAGTATAGGCCTTGCCGGTGGACCGGTCGACGAAATCGTCGGCGTGTCCGGTAAAGCTCAGCGTGGCACTGATGAGCTCAGCGTTGGCGGCGTCGTGCCGGGCGGTATTCTGGATATTCATAGTTTTAGTCATGAGATTGCCTCCAAAATAGAGATACTCATAAACGCAAGCGTTGAGCGTTCATGGCTAACCGAGCACTAAAACTCAGCTAAACCAGACTAATGCTAAGTTAGCCACAAACGCGGTTATTAAGGGACTCATGGTAGCATTTTTGAAAAAATGATTGCCATGTAAACAAGGTTTTGCAACCTTATACATCCATTGTAGCACAGATATCTCATTCTGTCAATGCTTATTTCATAAAATAAGCATTGCTGCCGGGCGTCGGCTCGGAAAAAGAAAGTAAACTTTCTTTTTCTCTCGCACTCCTACTGCAGTTCAATACTATTTATGCTAAAATCGGTATTATTGTCAATTCCTTTCCCTGTTTTGCACTTAATCCTCTTTTCTTCGTCCGCAGCGGGTATGTATACGTAGTGCCAGGAGTAATTGATGCGCCTGGTAATACAGGTACTTATTGGTCATCGACGAGCGTAACAAATAAGCTTGATGTGGCAGTACGGTTGAATCTAAATGAATTACTTAATCCATCGAATACGACTGGCACTCGTCGTACTGGTCGTCCCCTCCGTTGTCTAGCCATATAGAGTAATCAAGAATAGGATGAAGAAATAAGAAAAATGGCTATGTGTAAGAGATGTTAGCCTAGCTATTTCTCTTTTAGAAATCGTGGCGCTACGACGCCTGAGGCTGGGCCGGGTCCGAATCTTTAGATGAGGAGAGGCTCACCTTCGATTGAGAAAAGAGAAATAGTTAGGCTAAAAGCTGCTTAATTAGTTGCTTCTTTTCTTATTTCTTACGCTTATCTATTGACATTTTTAATTATGTGTGCTATAATGAAAGAACAGTGTTGCTAAATTGGGGAATTAGCACATTTGAGTCCTTTAACCCCCGCAAAATATCCGAAAAGAGGAGAGTACAAATATGATGAAGAGACTGACTTTCGCGCTGCTGACCTTACTCTTGGTGTTGGCACTGATCGGTTACCGATCTGCCGTCGATACTCCGCAGACTGACGCAACCGCGCCAACTACGGTCATCACCGACGACCAGCCCACGCTCAACGAATCCGCCGCTGATAAGGACACGGATTCCAAGGCAAACACACCGACCGACAACCATACCAGCACTGAGCCTGACGACGATTTAGCTCTGACTATCAAGGGTGAAAATTACCCGGTACAGGGACCACGCGAGACGCACAGCATGGAGGCCACTTCCATCGTTGCCAGTTACCTGGCGGGCGAGTGGGAGGCAGACCAACCGCTGTGGTCGGAAGATTATTCGACCCGCGTGGCCACCCAAGCGGACGGTAGCCTAATCTATACCATGAACGAGCATGTCAACTTCTGCAATGACAGTGAGATGCTGTTCGCAAGAAGATTAGCAGTCGCTTGTGAGCCGCCCACGGCCAAGGATCCCGAAAATCCGAGCGCCGAGGCAAATTCGACCAAACCGGCACCGATGCCGATCCCGTCGAGCTGGCCTGGCGAAAAGGTCTATATTGACCTGCCTAACCAGGTTCTGCCGGAAGGCACTTGGAACAGTTCCTACGTAGTAGGCGAAGGTACCTATGTTCAGACTCAGCAGGGCGTTACTCTGTATCGCCAAGGAGAAGTAGTCGATACCTGGAACGCCAAGGTGGAGGAACGAACCTTCCTGGCAACTAAGCTTAACTGCAATCTGGGCGAGAACTTCCTGCTGACCGACGACCAGCTTCTGAGACTGGTGCCCGGCGGTACGACTGAGGTGGTTTACGACCACGTGGTCGATGCTGGCCACAATACCGTTCCTTTCCTGATCGTTCTGACCATCGACGACGGCGTCCTGGCCGAGCATTACTACTGGGAGTCCTACGGCTGGAAGGATATCGAGATCGCGAGCGACGTCACCGAAGCTCGGTTTGGTCTCGGTGCAACAATCTTTCGTGATGACGATGGGCTAGCCTACGTCGCGACCCCACGCATCTATTGCTACGATCCTGAAAGCACCGTGGTCTGCGTCGGCGAGCGTACGCTCGATAACCTCGAGGGACTCTGGGAGAGTTTCAATGATTCTTACATCACACCCAAGAAGCTGACAGAGTTCTTGACTAAATACGGCACTGGGACCGTCACGATCTCCAACCCTGTTACCAGCGGTAACTCTTGTGACTCCGACGATACAACTGGTCTGTTCGAGATCAACAGAGAATCGGCCGAAAATTGGTACGAAATTTGGAGCGGAAATACCACCAAAGACGATTAACCAATCGACCCCACCATTCTACTGCGGAACGAATTGCGGAGGGAGCCCTGACTACGGTCGGGGCTCTTTTTTGTAGAAATTGCAGGAGAATTCGACTTCCTTGATTCGCTAAATATTTTAATCATAAAAGTGCCCCTCCTGGAGGGGCTGGGGCTGAGAAGAAGTGACTATTGCGGGATGCAACAGATTATTTGCGGGTTAGCGGAGGCCATCATACCACCGCTGGAACTCGCGCTTGCGGCGCCGTCGTTCTTCCTGCCACTGCTCATACTCGTAGCGACGCGCTTTTTCTTCATTTTCAAACGACTGGCGCGCGATATCGGCGATGAGATTTACCAGGAACAAAATCGGTAACAGAACGACGGCAAGGACAATGATGCAAAATAAGATTTCGGACATACTCTATTCTCCTCTCAATATGTACTACCTATACGGTCTTCTCTTTCCATTGTAACACACTTTATCAAAAAAGTCAATACCATCAAAAAAGAGCCCGCTCTGGGGCTCTTTTTGATAATATAATCGACTACGCGCGAGCAAAGTGAGCGAAGGCGCGGTTCGCCTCGGCCATGCGGTGGCAATCTTCCTTCTTCTTGAAGGCGGCACCAGTCTCGTTATAAGCATCGACAATTTCAGCTTCGAGACGCTTCGCATACGGCATACCCTGGCGCGCACGAGCGGCCTGGACGAGCCAAGAGAAAGCGAAGTGCTGCTGACGGTGACCAGAAATTGGGAATGGAATCTGATAGTTAGCACCACCAACGCGGCGAGATTTTACTTCGAAATCTGGCGAAACGTTAGCGATAGCTTTCTCGAAAACAGCGACTGGATCTTCGCTTTTAAGCTTCTTAGCAGCGCCTTCGAGAGCCTCGTAAACGGCGCGTTCAGCGGCTTGCTTCTTACCATCAAGCATGGATTTATTAATCAGACGCTGAACCAAAACGCTCTGATATTTGCGATCTGGATTAGTTTTGCGCTGGAGAGATGTAGTAACTTTGCGTGACATAAATTATTCTCCCTTCTTTGCACCGTATTTAGAACGGCCTTGTTTACGACCTTGGACACCCTGAAGATCGAGTGTGCCACGGACGATATGGTAGCGAACACCTGGCAAATCTGGCACACGGCCACCACGGACAAGCACGACAGCGTGCTCCTGGAGGTTATGGCCTTCGCCACCGATATAAGCCCAAACTTCCTGGCCGTTAGTCAAACGAACACGCGCAACCTTGCGGAGAGCGGAGTTTGGCTTCTTTGGAGTCTTGGTTGTCACTTTAAGGCAGACACCACGCTTCAAAGGCGCAGCCTGCTCGTAGCGACGAGTCTTTAGAGTGTTAACGATTGAACCAAGCGCCGGAGCCTTCGATTTCTTCGCGGCTTTCTGGCGTGGCTTACGAATCAACTGATTAATAGTTGGCACGATATAGTTCCCTTTTAACTTCTTATTATTGATAGCTAAGCACTTACAGCAATGATGCTTAGCTTGAAACTCTAGGAGAATTATACTCCAGATCGGGCAAAAAAGCAAGCCTTTTTCCAGAAAAACACCAGGGTATCATAAAAAATCGGCCCCTCTATTAGAGGGGCCTCGGTTGTACGCCAGGGAGTTAAAGCGCGCGAACCTCATCCATAACCCGAAAGAGTTCCGCGGCCGGCATCATACTGTAGAAACTGAAGTTCCCACCAGGACGACGAGTGCTGCCGACGCCATGCTCGGACCAGATTTTAACAGCAAGGTCATTGTTGAAGCTATTATCCCACCAAGTCGGACGAACGGTCTCGCCGTTAGGCACGAAATAGGCTTCACAGAATTCCGGCAATCGCCAGGCGGGTGAAAGTTGCCAAGTGCCAAAATGGATAAGTTGGTTGCGATAGAGCAATGGATTAGCGCGCATAGTGGCGGTTGACGAAGCACGAATCTGATCGACGACCGGATCGCGCCAAGGGTTTGGATCATCGGCGAAGAATGGAATGTGAGAAAAATACCAGAGCCGAGAGATATAGCGATGAAACAGCTTAGCAATACCAGTCATGGCATTACTTGGTGCACCACCGATAAAGAAGACGCGACTAATCAACCTTGGATACAGAATAAGCATGCGGTAGGCGACGCTAGCGCCGAGACCACCTTGCGCGTGAATTTCCGCCCGCTCCGAAAAATCGTGCCGGGCGAAGAATCGTCTTACGTTGCGGGTGAGTGCTTTTGAGGTGCAATTAATGCTGGTGTGCCTAAAGGTGACGATTTTCAGCTCCTTCCCCTGCCTGTAATAGTATTCCCTGAGTGCGTTAATGTACCACTGCTCCGTTTCTGGCGAGTCTCCCTCGGCCGGAATGATAATAATCGTAGATTTTTTCATGATTAATTCTCCCTTCTCTAAAAATCTACGGCAATGCTATTCATATTATAACATAAAAAGTAGCTAGCACGACAATGGCCCGAGCTTTATGCGCTCGGGCCGAAAAGTGGAAAGGTATTCTCAGACAGCGGTAATTTGACAAATGCGCGTCGTGATAGCTTGCGCAGCCAGCCGGGTCTCCTGAGCTAATCGATCTTGTGAAAGTTCGACGCCGCAACGCCGAAGTTCCTTCGCTAAGTGATAAGTATAGCGATTTTGTCTATCAGCACCAGATGCCACGATAAAAAACTCATTGCTGGATGCAATTTGACGTAGCCGATTAAAATCGGGGTCAGACATCTTCATGATGTCGCTCCAAGCATTGCAGAGCACCATCTTCACCTCCTTAAAACAGATTAGAATACCTTTGAAAAGAGCAACTTTCAGGACAAAAAGCGGGAAGTCCTTCTCCTATTGTAGCACAGATAGCAAATAATGTCAATAGGTCGGAAATGGCGGACACCTACAGCAGGCATAGCTGCTATTGACTTTTTAGTATTTATATGATAAAATGGTAAGGTAGGTCTACCCTAGTACCCATTAACATCTTTCGATATTCAAAGAGGAGCTGACAAGATGACGAAATGCATGGAATCAATCAGTAAGGTTTTTACCAAAATTTACTTCTTTCTCTACCGCCGACCGCGCCTTTTTCTGTCCGCCGCCATCATACAGGCAGTTGTGGTCCTGACCTGCACCGGCTTTGCTTTTTATTGCGAGTACAGTTTCGCCCATAGACAAGCACACACGGAGGCTGCCCTAGCCATCATGATTGCGACATATTCAGGGGCGTACCTTACTCGTAAGGTTTCCGATATCGCAAAGCAGATACACAATATTCGCCTAGGTTTACCTTTGCCATGCGTTTTCTGCACGGCGTCCAACCACGGTGACACTGTTAGCGAAGTAGTGCAAAACATTTGTGAGGAACCGGTAGAATATCTGGCTGTTTTTACTGCTAACGGCCAGAAGCTTGCTGAAATCACCTGCTATGATCAAACCCGAGTCCGCAACAGCGAGGGAGTTTTAAAGCTATGCTCGAAATCTCCTGAGAACATCCGGATACATAATCACCCCACCTGTGACGTCCCGTTCTCCCCAGCCGATGTTCATGCGGCCATGATAACTAATGCCAGGCATGCAATTGTCGTAACGAGGGAGTCCGTCTATGAGCTAATCCTGCCACGATTCTATACGGAAAAAGAGATTAGCCAAGCGTGCAAGCTTCTGGATCGCAAAGGCGGAATCCTTTGCTCTCCCAGGAAAAGACAAATTCGTGCCTGTGAACAAGTAGCTACTAAGTTTGGTATGATTTTCAAACAAACTGCGCGGCACGACTGGGTGTTCGAAAGATATTAATATTTCTACAAAAGGCCCAGCGCTTATGCTGGGCCTTCGCTTTAGCTTATAGTCTGCTGTCTGGCTAGATATTATTTACTTTTCTTTGCTTTCGCCTTCGGCTTTGACTCGGCTGGCTTATTCATGATGGCATCACCGCCGTTAGCTTCAACTAGGAAGTCAAGAGTCTTATCGATAGTGAGCCGATTCTTGATATCCTGACGGACTTCTGGCTTCTTGAGATTTGCCATGGCTTCTTTTGATCTTTGATAAACATCACGAAGCTCAGCAATTTTCGCTTCGACTTCTTCGTCGGAAGCAGTAATTCCCTGATCACGGGCCAAAATCTGCAAAACGAGCGAAGATTTCACGCGAGCTTCAGCTACAGCGCGAGCTTCCTTTTCCCAATCTTCCACAGTTTGACCGGCACGCTCGAGGTATTGCTCAAAGCTCATACCACGACTAGCGGCATTTCGTGCGATATCGTCCTTGATAAAGCGAAGTTGGTCATTGATAAGGATTTCTGGCGCCGCAACCTTCGAATTCTTTACAAGATCCGCAACGAGATCTTCGCGGTATTTCTCAATTGCGCGATGACGGTTCTGGGTCTCCAAGTTCTTTTTAATATCGGCTTTAAGCTCGTCAATAGTCTGGAAATTACCGCATTTCTTAGCGAGCTCATTATCGAGAGCCGGCTTTTTGACTTCATTGACCTGCTTAAGTAGTGTCTCGAAGACAGCTGGCTGGCCAGCAAGGCTTTTCTCGCCGTAGTCCTTCGGGAAAGTTACTTTAATGTCGAACTTGTCGCCAGCGCTTTTGCCGACAATTGCATCCTCAAAGCCAGGGATAAACTGACCCGAACCAAGGACAAGATGATGATCCTTAGCACTGCCACCCGGAAAGATCTCGCCGTCCTTCTTGCCAACAAAGTCGATAATTACTTCGTCGCCAAGCGCCGCCGCCTTCTTAGCAACAACCTTCTCGGCGTAAGCACTGACGATGTTGTTAAGAATTTCCTGGACATCTTTTGCCGAAGGCTCGGTTTTGTCCATCTTAGCCTTAAGCTTCTTATAATCACCGAGCTTAACATCTGGCAAAATCTGCGCTGTTGCAACATATTCAGCGGTTTCTTCAGGGACGTATTTTGTCACGTTTACGTTCTCGATAGCGATTGGATCCTGTTTAGCCTGGTCAAAAGCGGCCGGCATAGTTGAACGGACAGCGATATCGAGCGTCTCGTTTGTAACCTCATTTGCACCAACCGTCTTCTCGACAAGCGAAGCCGGAGCTTTACCCTTACGGAAACCTTGAACTTTCAAATTCGCAGCGAGGCGGGCAAGAGCTTTTTCGCGAGCGATCTTCAAATCATCGCCATCAAGCACCACCTTCACTTCCACCCTAGTGTCGGATAATTTTTTTGTAGTAGTCTTCATATCTCTAATTATACCACAGGTTAGGGGGTAATAATACCGCCTTTTTCGGTGGTGCGGATATGCCGAATGATGTTTTTAATATCGGCGCCGAGTTTAACATGAGGGTTAAGAATGCCGAGCGGGTCAAAAGCCTCCTTAATATTGCTATAAAGCTGGCGTTCACCGACACCAAGAGTACGGGGCGCCATTAGAGCCTTGACTTGACCCTCAGGACCATTACCGGTCAACGATCCTTGGCAATCTAAAACGAGCTGACTATAACGCTTCAAGAAGTTAATAATCTGTTTGCGGCCATCAATCGACGTACAATCGAAGCGTGGGCGCACATTATAACTCGAAGTTGCAAAAGAACCGAAGATCGGTAAATCAACTCTGAGTTCATCTTCTAACTCCTTTAAGCCATCGAGAAAGTCGCCGAAGTGCATACTCGGCACAAAGACATCATCCATGATCGGAGCATGCTCACCCCGACCATCATCATTAAGGTAGCTAAGTAGCGAGTTGTATAGACTATCGAACGCGGCGCCATTTTCTGGGGATTCTAGCACCGAAAAAGTATTTGGCGGCAAGATAGTGAGGCATTGCTCAAATTTCTTACGATTGCGCGAGCGACGATAGTCGAAACTAACGATGACGAGAAGACCTTTACCAAGCTTGCGCGTAAATAGATCGGGCTTTTTACCACGCTCAGCCGCCGCTTCGATAATGCGCAGATCGTAAACCTTAAGTAAAAACGGCTCAAGATCGCGGACAAAGTTCAAAAAACGCTGCGCAGCTTTCAGATCGTGGAACGAAACCATCATCCGCTCAGGATCAGGCGGAAGCGTTTCGACATGAAGGATAACGTCCGAGATTACTGCCAAAGTCCCCTGCGAGCCAAACATCAGAGGCAACAAATTCAGACTATGCGAGCTACGCACCTGAGCGATGCCACGATACCCCGCTAGATCAAGTGGACGCATACCACAATCTAGAATCGTGTCGGCCGATTCGTCTATAATGTGTTCGATCTTGCGATAGAGCTCGCCCTCAGGCAAAGTTGAGGCAATTTTCGCTTCAACCGACCGCAAGCTTTGTGGCGAAAGCTGAACAATATCGCCACTGGCCAAAACAACTTCAAGGCGATCAACGAAGCGAAAAATTCCGCCATAGCGCTCGGAAGCATCGTCGTTTGGACAGTTCGCAATCAGACCACCGATTGTCGCCCGTGGATCGTAGACGATTGGTAAACACATACCTTGAAGGCGCAGCGCCTCATTCAAGGCGCCAAGTGTTATGCCTGGCTGCACCCGTACCAGACGTCCGCGTACATCGATCTCCTCGATATGGTTGAGCTTTTCGGTCGAAATAATGAGGCCTGAACCAATACTGGCTCCAGTCTTGTCGAGACCAGTGCCACGCACAGTAACCGGAAGCTTAAAATCGCGACTGGCCAACTGGCTCGAAAAGCGCAGAAGTTTGCGAATATCATTCGTAGTCTCTGGCAGCGCAACTAAGCGCGGAGTCATCTTTAAGATGGAGCGATCGGTAGAATAAGTCTCACGAATCAATGGACTATCAAAAACATTGCCAAGGATATGCTGATTCAGATATTCTGCTAGCTTGCTCACCAAACCCACCTGTTTAAGTTATTCCCATTATACCATAAGAATCATGAAAAGAAGGAAAAGATAAATAAAAACA
>CANEKB010000027.1 GCA_947427985.1 uncultured Candidatus Saccharibacteria bacterium | reverse complement strand
AACCTCGAAGATATTGTCCCATTGCTAAACAAAGCTCATCTTGAACCAATCAAGTTTTGGACCCAAAAAGTTCTTCCCGACGCTTGCGGTATTGATTGCCCATTCGCGTTCATTTGTCAAAAATCCTAACCTGTTCTATTTCGTGCTATAATAAACTTATGCAAGAGAAAAAAGGTTTTACTCTTATCGAACTCACAATCGTCGGTGCTTTTGCGGCTCTGTTAGTAATAATTTTCTTCATCCAAAAAGCGAATGTCGATGCGATGAACCGTGACGACGATCGTAAGATAGCGATTAATGCCATGTATTACGCCCTCGAAGAATATTATTATCCAAAAAACGGTTACTATCCGGCTGAAATCTCCGAAGATGTTCTACCGGTGGTGGATCCAGCCCTCTTTACGGATCCGTTTGGCCTTAATGTTGGCATTGATGGCAGTACCTACGTCTACGAGCCGGCGAACTGTAATGCTGAGAATGAATGCCGCGAATACACCCTCCGTGCCCAGCTCGAAAAAGAAGATACTTATATTAAGCGTGGAAAGCGCTAACCCCTCCTTTCTTGTTCCTCTTTGTGAATTTTAAAAGAAAGGATAACTATGATTAGGCTCCGAGCTGAATATAAAATTAAAGTTGACGAACCGCGCGTTCAGACGATTCTTGACGAGTTGCGTCAAGATCCAATGGCAGGCTGGTTTATGCTCCCAGAAACTTACGACCGCGCAGAGCTTAAATCCATCCAAGCTGCTGCACAAAAAATCCAACAGAACTCAGAATATCTGGTTTGTATCGGTATCGGTGGTTCATACCTTGGTCATCGAGCCGTAATTGAGGCTCTCCGACCAGCTAGCTCCACCAAAGTTCTTTACGCTGGGAATTCTTTGAGCCCCTTTGAACTACAAAAAGTTTTTGACGAACTCGGCGATGCGGATTTTTCGGTTAATGTGATATCTAAATCTGGTACCACCACTGAGCCGGCCGTAGCCTTTCGCTTTTTCAAGGAAAAACTAATCCAGAAATATGGAGCCAAAGCTGCCGAACGGATCTATGCTACCACCGACGAGAACCGGGGCGCGCTTCATGACGAAGCGGTTCAAGAAGGCTACGCTCGTTTTGTGGTGCCAGATAACATCGGTGGTCGTTATTCGGTCTTGAGCGCGGTGGGCCTTTTGCCGTTAGCGGTGGCTGGCGTTGATGTCGAAGCTCTTCTCGCTGGTGCTGCTATCGAATATAACTATCTAAACACTCTCCCGCTTGCGCAAAATTCCGCGATCGAATATGCCACGGCGCGCGCTGATTTACTCCAAAGGGATTATGATGTCGAGGTTCTAGCTTGCTTTGAGCCGCGCTTGCATTATTTTGCCGAATGGTGGAAACAACTCTTCGGCGAGTCAGAAGGGAAGCAGCATCAAGGTATTTTCCCAGCATCCGTAATCTATACAACCGACCTCCACTCGCTCGGTCAGTACCTCCAAGACGGTCGCCGCAATATTTTTGAGACGGTCTTAAGTTTTGATCCAGACCCAGAAACAGACTTTATAATCCCGGAGTCCGCTCAAAATCTTGATGGGCTTAACTATCTTGCCGGGAAAAAATTAAGCTATCTCAACCAGACTGCCGAAGCCGCTACGATCTCGGCGCATCGCGCTGGCGGTATCCCAGTCTATCAGCTTATGACCGACAAGATTGACATTCGAACTATGGGCGCTCTGATCTACTTCTTTGAGCTGTCTTGTGCGATATCGGCCAAATTGTCCGGCGTGAATCCTTTTAACCAACCAGGCGTCGAAGCCTATAAGAACAATATGTTTCATCTGCTAGGTAAACCTGGATTCTAAGCATGAACCAACAAAATACCGAAGTTCATTAGCAGAACCATATTATCATTCTATCATACCATAAGTATTTTGTCAAGACTATAAGCGGATAATTTGCCAAAATTAAGTTTTTCGCTTATACTTACTCTATGAATAAAATGCGCGTCGTCATCGCTCTGGGCGGAAATGCTCTCCAGCAAAAAGGGGAAGTTACTGCCGAAGCTCAAAAAGCTGTCGCAAGTAAGGTTGGCGCCACTATCGCCAGGCTTTCGCAGAAGTACGATATCATCGTCGCGCACGGTAACGGTCCGCAAGTGGGGAACATCTTGATTCATGAAGAAACTGCTGCGACCGAAGCCGCTCCAGCTATGCCGCTCGAAACTGCCGTAGCAATGAGTCAAGGTCAAATTGGCTATTGGCTTGCTCAGGCGATTGATAATGCTTTTCGGAAGGAAAAACGCCGCAAGAAAGTCGCCAGTGTCGTCACGCAAGTCGTGGTCGATCATAACGACCCTGCCTTTAAACACCCTTCAAAACCGATCGGACAGTTTTATACCGCAAAAGAAGCCGTTAGGTTGATTAAAAGCAAAGGCTGGGAAATGCGTGAAGATGCCGGACGAGGTTATCGTCGCGTCGTGCCGTCGCCGCAGCCGATTGATATCGTTGAGAAGAAGTCTATTCAGACTCTCGTCGAGTCGGGCGCAATCGTAATCGCGGTTGGCGGTGGCGGTATTCCGGTCATCCGTACGAAAGTCCTCAAAGTTCTTAAGGGAGTTGATGCTGTTATTGATAAAGACCTTGCGGCCGAGCGTCTTGCTGAGTTGGTTAAGGCTGATATTTTTGTCTCGGTTACGGGCGTGCCGAATGCTTACCTAAACTATGGTAAAACAGATCAAATTTCTCTTGGCGTGCTAAGCGTTCGTGAGGTTGAAAATTATATTGCCGAAGGTCACTTTGCGGTCGGATCCATGCTACCAAAGGTTCAGGCCGTCGCACGTTTTGCTGCTAAGAAAAAGGTTGGCATTATCGCCTCACCAGCCAATCTTGAGCGCGCACTAGAGCGCCGCGCCGGCACCATTATTCAATAGCTACTGTAGTCGTATAGATCACGACGGCAATCGTCTCTTACGAAAGCTCGCGGGCCGCAATTCGTACAGCTTCACCCCAACTCGTCGCGATATGCGGCGTAGCGGCGATTTCTGGCGTACGCAAACCATTTCGGATTGCCAAAGCGACTTCCTGGATAATTAAATCTGCCTCCGGTGCCACCACCGTTGTTCCGAGAATATTGTGCTTCTGATCCACTAACATTTTTACAAAACCTTCACGGAAATCATTCGTATTTGACGCGCTAATTGTATCAATCGGAATCAAGGCGGCGCGATATTTTTGCCCAATCTGCATGCACTCAAGTTCATTCAATCCGACCTTAGCCACTTTTGGTAACGTCGCAGTCAATCGTACGAAACCAGTGTAATCCGCTTCGTTGTTAACTTTGCGGAGTGCATTAGTTGTCGCGAGCTTAGCCTCGTAGGTTGCTTTTTCGGTCGAACTCTCTCCGCCCAAAATGTCGCCTGCCGCCCAAATATGACTATTTGACGTACGCAAATTTTGGTTCACGACTACGCCGCGATATGTATATTTCACCCCGGCATTTTCTAAGCCAAAATCTACTGCTGGCTCTGGCGTAGTTGCTAATACAATCGCATCTATGCGTACGGATTTCTCTTGCCCGCCACGCACGAAGATGGCTTGTTTGCTTTTTGCGTCTTGGGTGAGAGCTACAACGCGCGAATTGGTCAGGATCTCAATTTGGAAACGTTTCTTAAAACGGCTCTCAATTACGCTACTTACTTCCGGATCTTCACGCGGCAAGAGTCGATCTTGCGCTTCAGCGATCAAAACTTGAACCCCTAGTGAAGCGAAATATTCAGCGATTTCACACCCGGTTGAACCGCCGCCAACTACGAGTAAGGCTTTCGGGAGCTTCGCCATCCTTAGCACCGTATCTGGTGACCAACAATTTACCTCC
Organism: uncultured Candidatus Saccharibacteria bacterium; assembly: GCA_947427985.1. Taxonomy (GTDB): domain Bacteria; phylum Patescibacteriota; class Saccharimonadia; order Saccharimonadales; family Saccharimonadaceae; genus Nanosyncoccus. The sequence goes on along the minus strand of CANEKB010000027.1, from coordinate 7,320 downwards.
TCGACGCCCGTTATGCCGCTTACTGCTAAATTCGTTCCGGTTGCTAGCAAAAATTTTTCACTACTTATCTGATGGTTGCCTACTACAATTTCGTATGGGCTAATGAATCTCGCTGAGCCATGATAGCATTCAATCCCGGCGTTTTCAAAAATCTTCCGACTCCCGCCGCCTGCTCGCCTCACTGCTGCTGCTTGCCAATTTAAAACAGTCGGGTAGTTATATCTCAAACTTGTGCTTGACATACCAAAGCGTGCTCCTGCTACTGCCTCAGAATAATTCTGCGCAAACCCTAGAGCCGCTCCATAGGGAACATCACGGTAATTAAGTGTTGTTCCGCCCCAACGATCAGATTCTACAATCGCAGTTTTTGCGCCTAGTCCAGCCGCCAACAAAGCTGCCGCACTTCCTGCCGCACCACTCCCAATTACTAGATACTGATAATCAAACTTTTTACTCATGGCCCACTCTGCTTTTATATTATTTTATCACGATTCTCATAAACATAAGCTAAATCCTGACTATATTGTCTAGTCTCTTTGGCGATTTTTCGGTATAGGTCATCCTTTGTGATTACTTCTTTGTCTTTCACCCATTTTGCGATTTCCTTAGAAACTCGTTTTGTAATTAAGGCTACTGAATCTTTAGATAGGCCGACTGCTTTCGCATCACGCATCAGCTGGTTCTCTAGAACCTCTAAGTCAAAGACCTCGGTTTTTCCTTTTTGATTTTTTCTCCTCATCATGACAGCACCTCAAACCCAAACAGGAAAAACCCGAGCACGAGAAAACCGACGCCGGTGATTATCTTCAAAAAGTTTTTATGCTTTACTCGCCAACGTTGAATGTCGGCAATCGTCTGCCCTCGGCGCACCGCTAGCCGCACGATAATCGGTGGGATAATCGCTACTACTGTATATAAAACTACAGCGAGTAACTGATATGGTGTTGGTAGAGCCAGGATGCTATTTGCTGCAATTACAGTCAAAACTAAAGTAAACGGCATTTCGGCTAGACTTGTTAACACTCCTAACGAAAAAGCCTCTGTATTGCTATTGGTCTCTTTAGCGCGCTTATCAATGAAACGTGCTACCGATCGAGGTAACCATAGTTCAGTACTTCTTCCGCGTCGATAGTAAAATCCCCAAGTTGCAATCGCTAACGCCACCAACATCGCCACGACGATGATTAATTCTTCCGTCCAAAGCGGCTTTTCGAAATAACGATCCAGGATAAACGCCACTGCTGCAATCCCTAAGAAAACTAAGCTTCCCACACCCGCAATGTAACTGCTTACAAGGTTTTTTGTACGTTTTTTGACGTGTTTACCAAGGCTGGCATGATATAAAAGCAATAAAGTACCCAACTCTAGTTGCAGTGTTGCATGAATAACTGCCGCCAAAAACACCTCACTGAATGGTATAACCATATCCATAATAAGATTATATCATTTTTAACATTCTTGTGCTTGTTATTCCAGACAATTTTGTGCTACGCTGAAAGGGGGCCTTTTTTATGATTTTCTCCAAAAAATGTGATTTTTCGTAAAATAACGTGGCTATGCTTGTGGAATTTAGACGGGATATGCTATGCTTCCGACATGAAGCAAATTTTATCCCAAATCCAGATCCAAAAACTATTTCCCATAACAACTCTTGTCGTGAGTTGTCTGCTGCCAGCGCTAATTTCGGTACTTGCCTTAGCTGGTTTAGACTCAAAACTAGACTTCATTCCTAACTCGATTCATAACTTTGCGCCGCTGTCTACTCAAGCCCCTACTTTGCCGGATAACTCGCCTACTACTGGTGGCGATGCTACCATACTAGACTCTTCCAGTAGCGATGATTCAGGGAATGATGAAAGTGATGAACAAGATGACTCTGATGAAGATGATTTAGATCTGTACGATTTTCCATACCCCCTCATCATTCGAGCTGTTCATCCTGGTTATGAAATCGATAGCGTCAGCGACGTCGGCGAGCTTATCGAACTACAGAATCTTTCCGACGCTCCGCTTAGCCTCGCCGGTTTCTCGCTCCGCTACACTAATGGAACGGGCAACAAAACTGTCACGATTTTTGAATTTGCCGAAGGGAGCCTCATGACCGGCGAGACCCTCCTCTTGCGTTACCATAACAAGAAATTGGAGACTCAGGACCCAGCCGACCTTTATTACGCGTCGAGCCTAGCTTTCTCGGCCGGACCGCTCGCGCTCGTAGCTGAGGATGGCACCGAAATCGATTCAGTTTGTTGGAACGGAAAATCGGGTTGTGTAAAAGCGTTCAATAGTAAGAAGCCGACCATTCTCGTGCGTAACCTATTTTCCGGAGACTTTGAACACAAAGAGTCGTATGAATCAGGCTTTGATCCAGCTAACCCATCTTACTATGCTCCGCCTACTGAAGATCTTGACCAGAATCCGGAAGACGATCCCAACGAAACGGAATCCGCAGGCACACCACAATGCTTCGCGCTCGAATTTTCCGAAATCTATTCCTATTATGTTTCTGATCAATCTGAACAATTTATCGAATTTTATAATCCAACTCTTGCTGCGGTTTCTCTAGACGGTTGTCAGCTACGTTATAAGAAAAAACTTTATCCGCTGAGTGGAACGATTGCACCGGATAGTTATTTCGCTTTTTACCCCGGAGAACTCTTCTCCTTAACTAAGAATCCTTCCTCGTCAGTTTTAATCGAGCTTGTCGATGTGGATGAGAACATAGTCGAGGAGATCTCCTATCCGAAAGGTCAGAAAAAGTCTACTTCCTATGCTCGTATCTATGATACTAATGGCGCCGAGACTTGGGTACAAACTTATGCTATTACACCTAGCTCGGATAATATCTATCAAGAATACCGCACATGTGAAGCTGGAAAAGCTATTAACCCGCTTACGGGCAACTGTGTCAAAGTTTCTAGCCTCACAACCACGCCGACCATCTGCCCAGAAGGGAAATATCTTAATCCGCTTACTGGTCGTTGTAAGTCGATTACTAGCGCCACTTCAGCTCTTAAGCCTTGCGCCGAAGGTTATGAGCGCAACCCGGAAACTAATCGTTGTCGTAAAATCGTCTCGGCGAACGATGGCGCCGAACATGCGCTTGTTCCAAACACCCGTTCAGATAGTAAAGCTTTTATTGCTGCCGGAGTAGTAGCATTACTCGTGGCGTCTGGAATTATTTATATCGTGCTACAATTTCGCCGTGAAATTGCCCGTATGGTTCGCAAAATTCGCCAACGCTTCAATCGTGTTTTTCAGGACCTGCTCGCGGGTAAAATCAGCTTGCACCGGAACAAGAAGCCCTAACTCTTGGTAATGTTTCAATACTGGTAAAGTCTTTTTATGATATTCGTCGATACGGGTTTGAAAAATTTCTGGATCAGCATCATCGTGGCGCAACCCGCGATCACCTAACAACTTCGCTGCTTCCCAGCGCTCCACTACGTCTTTGTCAGAAAGTTGCAGAACTACGGCTGCTCGGATTGTGTGCCCACTCGCACGTGCTACGGACATCACTTCGTCTTCTTCGCCAGCCCAGCGCCCAATCGAGGACAAAATTAGTGGATATTTCCAAAGTTCCTCTCTCTCAAAATATGGCAACACCCAGTCATAAAACACACTCGATGGCATCAGTTTCCCGCCGTGTGAGTAGGCTGTACCAGTTGCTTGCTCCATTGCCCGTACAATAATCCCCGAAGAAAGGAACTTTGCCCCTAGTTTCTCTGCTAATTGCACTCCGACCGTGTCTTTACCGCTCATCGGTAAACCGAAAATGTTTATACTCCCAATCCCCAGCCAAGATTTAATTTGCTGTATCTGCTCTTCCATAAAAATATTATAGCATATACACACGTTCCCTAAGGTCCCCTAAGGCTTTGATTATGCGTAAAGAAGCATGTCTCTGGTTACGATGCGGTGTTCCGATACCTTCAAGAAGGGTGTGATACTATTGACAAAATTGCTAATCTGTGCTACAATGAAAGTATAGGGCTTGGTTTTTCTAGTCCCTAGAAAAGGAGTACTAGCATAAGGTAGTACTCCTTAGTAGCCTTAATGGGGGTGTTTCGACCCCTAAACAAGCAGCACCTTGATAGATGGGAGATGATAAAACCATGGTGCGTCAGCAGAATGGTCCTTAGACGACTATAAAATCCAGTTACGCAATCAAAATCTGAGACGGGAGGTCATATGAATGTCAGAACTTATTGTTGCAATTCCGAAGACCCATTGCCCCAAGCTTGACATCGATATCCAAAGGTGGGCGGAAAGCTACCGTATACCCACCGTAATCACCGATACTGCTCTCCAGGAGCATATTGCCCGTTGGGGTTTGCCCTGGTTTAGGGCGGGTGCTGTCGTTGCGAACAGAGCAGGGAAAATCCTCATGATCCACGAAGGCCGCGTTCAGGTGAAAAAGATTAAAGATGAGGCTACGAGACAACGGTTTCTGTCCGAAGGCTATAAACCGAATGCGTGGGTGGATGGCGACGGCGGTTGGAACCTTCCGGCCGGCCGTCTTACTCTCGATGAGTACTTCGAGGACGGTGCCGGACGTGAGGTTAACGAAGAAAGTGGCTGGAAGGTCACAATCAAGCAGCACCTCTGTACCCGTAGCAGCGAGAAACCTGGCAACCAATATATTATGCCGGTTTTCCTTGCCGATCCTGTTTCCGGTCCGGACCAGTACCATACCGATGAAACCATTGAAATCGGTTGGTTCACGGTGGAGGAGGTCCGCAGTCTGGGCGTCGCCGGTTTGTTGCGCAGTCCCGAATCCGTCATAGAGAGTCTGGATGCGTACCAGAGTGTCATTGGTTAGACATTTGTCCTCATGGCCGAGCTCATTGCGAGCTCGGCCATTTTTAGCACTGTTGAACTGCTGAGGACGGCGAATAATAAGAGAACTCGTTTTCTTGTTTGAGCGACGCAAGCAGCAAGACTGCCTCTGGCAGTCTTGACAACCGAGTGCTAACTTGCTATACTGGAAATATGAGCTTAACGAAACGCCAAGAGGGAATTCTTTTTGCCATTATTGAGGAGTATGCTGAAGTCGCTACGCCGGTTGGTAGCGTAACTTTAGCGAAGCTTTTCGACGATTCGTGCCGAAATGGCTCGGCTTGAAGAATTGGGCTACATTGCACAGCCGCACACCTCGGCTGGTCGAGTGCCGACCGATGCTGGTTATCGTTATTACGTCAATATGATTTCCGAACATCCCGAAATCGCCGAAGAGCACACCATGGTGGGAGCCGGCGTTAACCAGCATGATCCAAAAACCACCGAGCGCAGCAATCGTGTCCTCGAGGTCCGTGTTAATTCTCAGACCCGGGCTGATTTTGCAATTCGAGGTGCGGTAGATTCTTTAGTTGAGCTGACAGGGAACCTCGGTATTGCAACGATTGGCGAGCAACTTTATATGTCTGGGATTTCGAGGCTCTTTACTCAGCCAGAGTTTATGGATAATAACCGGGTGCAAGCAGTGGCGAAGTTGCTCGATAATCTCGAGCCATGGTTGCGCGAAGCAGCTCCAGGTCAGCCTCTGAACATTTTTATTGGTCAAGAAAATCCGATCGGTAAGACCTCTCAGGTCTCACTAATTATTAGTCGTTTTCGCTCACCCTACTCCGACAAAAGTTACATCGGTGTCCTCGGCCCAACGCGCCAGAACTATAGCCGGGTAATGTCGCTTGTTCGCTATGCCGGGAACATCCTTGAAGAAACTTTAGCTATAAAATAAGGAGATTAATTATGTCTAAAAAACCTCAACCATCCGAACAGCCCGAAGAGCTTACTGTTGATGACGTCGAAATTATTGACGATTCGCCAGTCGAAGCCGCTCAGGCTTCCGAAACACCGACTCCAACTGCCGAACCAGTGGATGCTGGCTTAGCAAAAATCTCCGAACTGACTAATGATCTCCAGCGCACCCGGGCGGATTTTGAGAACTTCCGTAAGCAGGTTGATCTGCAAAAGACCCAAGCCATGTCGGCGGCACGTTTTGCTACAGTTGAAAAATTCTTGCCATTACTTGATGACATTGATCGAGCAATTTCGGCCTACCCCGATCAGCTCAAACCGCTCGAAAAAAATCTTGCCAAGCTTTTACAATCCTTGAGTTTGCAAAAAGTCCCATCGAATCCTGGAGTAGAATTTAACCCAGATTATCATGATGCTGTTTCGGTGGTGGATGAGGGCGGCGATACGGAAGTAATTTTAGAAACTTTGCGTCCCGGCTACCTTTACGAAGGCTCAGTCTTGCGCCCAGCTATGGTCAAAGTTGGTAAGTAACTTGCAATCTGGGTTATAACCTAAAAAGCTAGCCGAACCTTGTCCTAACATGCTATAATTAATACATGAACACTTCCGGAGGTAATAATCTTTATCAGGCGATTCGTCGTCGCGTGCGCGCCTGCGACTACCTAGTTGTTGCGCAGCTTTTTTTACAAAATAACTTTTTGCTCGATCGTCCCCTGCGGGCGGATGATATTAAACCTCGGCTACTCGGCCACTGGGGAACTTGCCACGGTATCGACGTCGCTTATGCGAATCTTAAGGCTTTCTTTGACCCGGCTAGCTTTAAACAAGACAAGAAATCTCAGTCCTCCAAGAGCGACACTAAGCTTACGAAATTTGGTGCCGCTTTAGAACATGCTCGTACCGCTTCAGGTAAAGTTTATACCGGTTACGCAAAACAAACGGAGGCTGAAACGGCTCCAAAAACAGATTTTTCATTCATTCTTGGTCCGGGGCACGGTTTTCCAGCCCTTCAGGCTAACCTTTTTGTCGACGGGGCTCTAGAGGAAGTGGACAAAAAGGCTTCTCGTGATGAAGCTGGTATCGCTTACCTCTTCAAGAATTTTTCTTGGCCTGGGGGATTTCCGTCGCACGCAAGTCCAATTACGCCTGGTGTAATTTGTGAAGGCGGTGAGCTTGGCTATGCTCTCGGAGCAGCTTACGGTTATGCACTTGGCCATCCTGAGAAAACCATCGCTGTAATGCTGGGTGACGGGGAATTAGAGACTGCCACGGCGTTAGGCTCTCTTAACCTTGTTAAAACTGTTGGCGACCAGACTTTTAACGGCCGTGTATTGCCAATCTTGCATCTTAATGGCTATAAGATTTCCGCCCCCACGCTTTACGGTCGTAAGTCTGAACGCGAGCTAAAAGAGCTTGTGCGCGGCTTTGGTTATACGCCGTTCTGGATTGAGGGCGATTCGCCAGAGGCCTTCCAAAAGGCTTTGCAAGATTCGGCGAAAATTCACCATCCATTCTTTATTCTTAAGACCGAGAAAGGAGCCACTGGTCCAGCTGAAGTTCATG
>CANEKB010000026.1 GCA_947427985.1 uncultured Candidatus Saccharibacteria bacterium | reverse complement strand
GGCACGCCGCCAGCATTCATCCTGAGCCAGGATCAAACTCTCCATTAAAGTGGCTATAAAATAGCCTCCTCAGCTCTCGCATAAGCTCAAGCTTCAGAATTCGAACCAAAGTTCATAAATAACTGACGATGATAAGTTTGTAGATTACGTTAAGATTCCCTAACGACATCTCCACAAACCATAATTGCACAACTAAATTGTTAAATTCTCCTCCTAAAGGCGATAAGTTAATCTGTTTCACTTCCTCGCAACCTTAAGATATTCCCATTTTATCGCACATATATGAGGGTGTCAAGCACTTTTTTGGACTTTTTCTCGAAAAAGTCCAACTTTTTTGCCTTTTTTGAGCTCTACCCCTGTTACTATCATCTCGCGACCAAGAAAAACACTCCCAAACCTACCATTATCCCTAGGAACGCCCCTACAACCACCTGCAACATTGTATGGCCCTCAACCACTGGCAATTCCGTCTCCCCCGATTTCTTCAATAATTTATTCAAGGCCTCCCCTTGTTCACCAACCGCATAGCGAACATGGGTTGCATCATATAGTACTATTCCGGTCGTCGCCACTGCTAACGCAAAGATTCCCGACAAAAATCCATAGTAGCAGCCCAGATATACTGTTATCGCCATCATTCCTGCCGAATGCCCCGAGGGCATCCCGCCAGAACGCATCAGATATCCAATCGCCGATCGAATATCTTTCATCCCCGATCGCCCCTCTTTCGTACAAGCGCCCAGCAAAAACTTACAAAGCTGCGCTATTATGAACCCCGCAAAAAACGCCACTATCGCTCCCCACCCGAGATTATCCCCCAAAGAATCACCGAAGATAGTCGCTAGACTCCTTAACATAACCCCATTGTAGCATAAACGGTTCGGGCTGTCCAGATTTCTTCGGTGATCTCTGTTTTATTGGCTATTTCCGCTTAGTTTTACGCCCAAACGCTCGCCAAAGCCACCAACCTGACACCCCAGTTATGCTAAAAATTATAAGAATCCATGGCCAAAGGTTTACTTCTTCTCCACCGCCCAAGTTCGGAATCTCTACTATTTCGCTAGTTGTAGTCTTATTTTCATCAACTGCAATATTATCATTAGTTTCTTCGCTAGACGTATTATTTACTGTCACTTCCGCACGATTCATTGTTCCATTTGTCTCCTGATTTTGGGGTTTATTAGCTCAGCTATCTGGCCGCTTATCTGGGGTAGTTACCTCTGTTCCCGAAGTTCCCGTTGTTGGTTCTGTATTTATATTGTCAGTATCGCCCTTATCTTTATCTTGGTTCCCCGTTCCATTATCATTTTTATCATCGTCATCACCGCCAGCTCCAAAATCATCATCAGTTCCGGAATCATCATCAGTTTCAAAATCCTCACCGGTCTCGTTATCTTCTTCCTTATCTGGGTTCTTCTCATCGTCTTCATCCCCCGTCGTCCCATCTGGTGTTACCTCTGGAAAATGTTTCTTACGCAAGTTGCTCAACCTATCTTCAAGTGCCGTTATCTCAGCATCCAGCTCCTCTGAATCCGCTGCCTCATAAATCCGCGTACGCAACTCTTGTGCTTCAGATTCGTAATTCGCAATCGCCGTATCAACTTTAATTATTTCCGCTCGTTCCAACTCTTGTATATTCTGGTCAAGCCTATCAATATCTGCTTGCAAGATACTCTTATACTCATCCGCCCAAGTCGCAAAACTTAACTCCGGATTCTTGTCACCTTGATACAAATAAGTCATCTCTCCTGTCTCGGTATTGATATTTTTCCCACATACCGCACTCCCTACTGCCGGAAAATTCACATTTTTTGAACAAGTCCGATAATCCATCTTCCAGCGTATCACCTCCGGTTCACTCTCATCCCAGCCGCCCAATTCCGCATAAAAGTACACCACATCCTGACGATTGTTCTCTACTAAATCGTAGTTTCTGTCTCTATAATCCACCGACACAAGCCGGTGAAAATCTTTCTGTGCACTATCAAGATTTAAGATCCGTCCCCGCAAAGTCCAATCCGGCAAAGCTACACCATCCCAATTCGACCAATCCTTATCAGCTTGTGTCATCGACACTCGATCATAGCTTGCGGTCGCCACCGCGATTCGTCGTACAGCTTGTTTTTCATCCGTCACATGTATGTCGACTATCAAATTCCCTGTTCTCGGTATTATCGCGTCAATCCAAACTCGCTCATCAAAATAATTAGTTTTTAACGGAGCATTAACTTTTTCCGCCGCTAGTCTAGCCGACATAAATAATTCTTGGTTCAAAGACGGCTCAGCCACCACTTCCCCTAAGGCGGCCGCCGGAGCCCTCAGACTCGCTCCAGTCATCGCCAAAGTTAAAGTTGATAGCATAATTGGAATTTTCTTCATATTTCCTCACAGTTAATTTTATTCCCTGCGAGTGTAACAAAAATTTTTCAAAAATAACAAGCATAAGCATGAACTAAAATCGCATTTTCTCTATTTTGTCTCTGTTAGCGAACAAAAATATTATTCAACTTTTTATCTTATTTCCGCCACCAAAAAGGCCCGGCTAACTTTCTCAACCGGACCTCCTTACTGTCTCCGCTAGCAACTACTTCGTCTTAGCTTCTTCGGCAGTCTCTTTCACTTCCCCCAGTTTTGCTTGCTCATCTTCATCTGGCATTACGATTCCAATCGAAGCCACTGTATCGCCTTCATTCAGGCGCATAATCCGCACCCCTTGAGTAGAGCGACCTAAAGTCGGGATCTCTTCCATTGCTACCCGAATCGCCTGTCCCTTTGTTGACATCATGATTACTTCTTTCGCTGCCGGCTCCAAAGTATGTACCGCCACGATCGGGCCAGTCTTTGCCGTTACTGCCGCCACCTTAATACCGACACCACCGCGAGCGTGGGTTGGGAAATTCTTTGCCAACGTCGCCTTACCATACCCGTTCGCCGAAATTACCAGAAGTTTCTGATCCTCATTCGTAATCACATCCATTCCCACGATCTCATCTTTCGGACGCAACCGAATCCCGCGCACCCCCATCGCACTTCGCCCCATACTACGAACATCTTTTTCGTTAAAACGTACCGCTTGACCCGCCGACGTCGAAATCACAATATCGTGCGTGCCATTCGTTTCACGAATACACTTCAATTCGTCGCCCGCTTCCAGTTTAATCGTTACTAGCCCATTTGCTCGCAGGTTCAAGTATTCCTTCACTGGCGTTTTCTTGATTGTCCCCTTCTTTGTCGCCATAAAGAGGAATCCCTCGACATTCTCACCCTGTTTAATGATTGCGGTCACCTTCTCATCTGGATGCATATTAAGCAAATTCACCGCCGCCGAACCTTTTGCGGTCATCGAAGCTTGCGGCACTTCATAAGCCTTCAGCCTAAACACTCGACCTTGGTTCGTGAAGAATAAGAGGTAGTCGTGCGAATTCGCCGTCACAATATGAGAAATCACGTCCTCTTCCTTCGTTGTCATTCCGCGGCGCCCCTTACCGCCACGGTTCTGCCGCTTGAAATCACCCTGCAATACCCGCTTCACATAATTCTCAGCTGTCAACAAGATCACGCTCTCTTCGTCCGGAATCAATTCTTCCTCAGAGAACTTCCCTACCTCGTGATTAAAGATCTTGCTCTTGCGTGCATCGCCATATTTCTCTTTCATGGCAATCAGTTCTTCTTTTACCACGCGCAAGACTTCACTCTCATCCGCCAAAATCTTTTCGTACTCTGCAATCTTTGCCAATAGTTCTTTCAATTCATCTTCGATCTTGTCACGCTCTAGTCCTTGCAATCTTCTCAGCTGCATCGCCAAGATCGCCGCTGCTTGAATCTCAGACAAGCCGAACCGTTCCATCAAACGTTTATCCGCGTCGTCGTAGCTTTCACGAATTGTCTTGATTACTTCATCAATATTATCAAGCGCAATTTTCAAACCTTCAAGAATGTGCGCACGCTCTTTTGCTTTTCTGAGATCGTATTCCGTTCTCCGTCTGACTACTTTTTGTCTATGCTTGATAAACTCTGCCAGGATTTCCTTCAAACCCAAGATTCGCGGCTGCACTCCATCGACCAACGCCAACATATTATAATGGAAGGTCGTCTGTAACCCCGTCATTTTATAAAGCTGGTTCAAAATTTTCTTCGGAAAAGCGTCTTTCTTTAGTTCAACCACTACCCGAATCTTACCACGCGCCGATTCGTCTCTTGCATCCGCAATATGATCCAATTTCTTATTAAGAACTAATTCCCTTACTTTCTCGATAAAGCCCTCCTTGCTCATCCCGTAAGGCACTTCCGTAATCACGATTGTATAGCGGCCGTTCTTCTTTTCTTCAATGTTCGTCACTGCCCGAATAGTCACCGAACCTTTACCGGTTGCGTAGGCTTGCTTCATTGGCGCGCCACCATAAACTTCCGCCCCCGTCGGGAAATCCGGCCCCTTAACATGCTTCATCAAGCCGTCCAAACCAATCTCTGGATCATCGATCTGAGCCACCGTCGCATCGATCACTTCACTCATATTGTGCGGCGGAATATTCGTTGCCATACCGACCGCAATACCCATCTGACCATTCAGAAGAATGTTCGGTACTGCTGACGGCAAAACCACAGGTTCCTGCTCACTACCATCAAAGTTATCACGAAAATCCACCGTCTCTTTTTCGATATCAGTCAGAAGTTCCGCCCCTACCTTGTCCATGCGCGCCTCAGTATAACGCGAGGCTGCTGGATCATCACCGTCCATCGAACCGAAGTTACCTTGGCCTTCCACCAATGTATAGCGCATCTTCCATGGTTGCGCCAAATTTACCATTGCATCATAAATCGACGAATCACCATGTGGATGGTACTTACCCATCACCTCACCAACGATACGTGCAGACTTCACCGTCGCATGCGGCGCTTTCCAACCGTTTTTATTCATCGCATATAATATACGGCGGTTTACTGGCTTCAGACCATCACGCACATCCGGAAGTGCTCGATCGATAATTACCGACATCGAATAGCGTAGGAAATAGCTTTCCATCGTACTTTCGACGGCTTTTTGCTCGATTCCGTCGATTACCTCCCCCTCAACGACATGCTTCTCTCCCCCCGCATCGACCGTCATATCTTTCTCCAAATCTTCAGGAGTGCCATTTTGTTTCATTTCTTCATCCTTTGCCATTTTTCACTCCTTTCCTTAGAAATCCAGATCGTCAAGGTTAACGCTTGCCGCTCCAGCTTGAATAAAGTTCTTCCGAAGATCTACCTGATCGCCCATCAACTTGGTGAACACAGCATCAGCTTTCTCAGCATCGCTAATGTGTACTTGTACCAAGATTCGGTTTTCTGGATCCATCGTTGTTTCCCAAAGCTGTTTCGCATCCATCTCACCAAGACCTTTGAATCGGTTTTGCGCCGCATAACCAGCTTGTTTGAAACGCTCTTGCGTCGGGTCGATTTTCGCCCCTGCCGCCTTCCGTTCTTCAATTTTTTCGCTCAACTTCTTTTCTAGCGCCACCTCATCATAAACATAATCAATCTTCCGGTTCGAGCCCGTACCTTTCGTAAGACCAAACAACGGCGGCTTTGCTAAATAGACGTGTCCCGCTTTGATTACTTCTGGCATATAACGGAAGAAGAAAGTCATCAGCAACGTCGCGATATGTAGACCATCGACGTCAGCATCGGTCATAAAAATAATTTTATTGTAGCGCAAACCGTTAATATCAAACTGGTCGCCAATCCCCACACCGAGACCTTTAATCAAGCTCACTAACTCCTGGTTCGCCAACATCTTATCTAGGCGCGCCCGTTCCGTATTCAAAACTTTACCTCTGAGCGGTAAAATCGCCTGAATCTGCGGATTACGACCTTCTTTCGCCGAGCCAGCCGCCGAGTTACCCTCTACGATAAAGAGCTCACAATCCTCGCGATTCCGACTCGAACAATCAGCTAGCTTAGATGGCAAATTCAGCCCTTCAAACGCCCCTTTTCGAATTACGTTGTCGCGCGCCGCCCGCGCCGCCTTACGTGCCCGTGCCGCCAAAGTCGCTTTTCCAACAATCTTTTTCGCAATATTCGGATTTTCCTCAAGATAGTATCCAAAATACTCTGTCATCACCCGGTCAACATAACCACGCACTTCTGGGTTACCAAGCTTATTCTTCGTCTGCCCCTCAAATTGCGGATCTGGTAACTTCACCAAAATCACCGCCGTCAAACCCTCTTTAATATCATCACCAGTCAAGTTCGGCTCTTTTTCCTTCAAGAGACCATTCTTGCGAGCATAATCATTAATCACCCGGTTCATCGCCGTGCGGAAGCCCACCACATGCATCCCACCTTCTGGTGTTAAAACGTTGTTCGCAAATGGCTTGATTGTCTCCGCGAATGTATCATTATATTGTAAAGCAATCTCAATTTCCGAATCTTCCACTTGCTTCTCAACGTAGAAAATATCGTCCGAAACAACTTCTTTTCCTTCGTTCAACTTGCGAACGTAGCTCTTAATACCGCCTTCAAAGTAGAACGACTCACGCGCACCAGTTCGCTCATCTTTTACCGAAATCAAAATTCCCTTCGTTAGATAAGCCTGATGTCTAGCATAATTTGATACCCAATTATAGTCAAAAGTTGTCGTTTCTCTAAAAATCGCCGGATCTGGATAGAAGGTAATCGAAGTTCCTTTCCCATCACTCTCACCAATCACTTCTAGACCGTTCCCTTGCGTCTTTCCTTGCGCAAACTCAACATGGTGGATCTTCCCGTCCTTACGCACCTCGGCAATCATCTTCGTCGAAAGCGCATTTACAACGGAGCTACCCACTCCATGCAGACCCGAACTCACCTTATATCCACCACCACCAAACTTACCACCAGCATTCAAGACTGTAAGCACTGTCTCAAGGGTCGATTTTTTTGTCTTTGGGTGAATATCTACTGGAATACCACGGCCATTATCATCTACCCGAATCCCCCCATCCGCCAAAATTGTAATCACAACTTTCGTCGCAAACCCAGCGATCGCCTCGTCAATTGAGTTATCGGCAATTTCCTTCACTAGATGATGCAAACCATCAAAACCCGTCGAGCCAATATACATGCCCGGACGAATCCGCACGTGCTCCAACCCCTCCAAAACCTGAATCTGAGAGCTATCGTACTCTTGCCCGCCTTTATTCGCTGTCGTTTGTGTTTCTGCCATTCGACCTACCTCTGCTTACATTTACCTCTATATTTTAGCGCACTTTCCCTATATAATCAAGTCCCGCACTATATATAATATATACGTATATACGGTAGAACCATAAGCCTCCGTAGGAAGTGTCTATTACAGTTCCTCAAGCAGCGCGTCTGCCTCGTCCAACATCGCTTCGAAACTATTTTCACCCATTTCTTCCGCCGTCGCGCCGGGATGAAACGGTAAACGTTGTTCACGCACCACTTGCGACAAAAAGATATTTATTGCGCCACTCATAGTCATGCCCATCGACTCAAACACCCGCTCGGCCCGCTGCTTCAATGTCTTATCCGCCCGAAACGTAATTTTTGCGGTTTCTTTCTTTACCTCTGTTATTTCTGGTTCCAATGTCGTTTTTGCACCCATTTTGTACCTTCTTTCTATTGACATTATAGCAGACTTACTTTTCAAGCACAATTATTTTGTCCGACAAAAGCCAGTCATTGTCCGGACAAAAGCCAGTCATTGTACAGCATTAACCTTTTAGCACTCGCGTACTTCTTGTGCTAAAATTTTACATATTTTGCCACTTTTTACTATCTTCGTCTATTTGCTATACCAATGAAACATGACATAAAAAGTCCCGACCAACCGGCCGGGGCTCATCCCCTTTCTTAATTTTAGATAAGCTTCAAGCAAAATTCAGCCGGGCGTGCCTTCTACGATCTAACGGCTATATCGCGATTGATACAGTATTTCTACCTGCCGCTTATAGTACTCAAGCGATTCCGTGCCCAAATACTCTAAGCTATACGTCGATTTTGCCCCTGACTCGCAAATCAGCGCATAGCACCCGTCCGCTTTTTGCACTAGTGCCGATGCTCCCGTAAAATCCACGTCGAGAACGCCCTCTGCCACCGTTACTGGCCCCTGGCTCACCGAATAATAAGTTGCACCCCGCCAACAAATAAGCTTACCATTCTGAAGCCCCCAGATCCGATCCGGGTTGTCTCCATTCATCCACACGATATGCCCAAGTGCCAGCTCTACCGTACCGTCAGCCCGCAGAGCCCAAAGCTGGTCTCCGCTTCGTACATACAATAGATCGTTGGCATATTCCGCAGTTCGTGTTTCTGCCGGCTGTAACACCTGAAAATCCTCCCTGTTTAACGGCAGACCATCGTTCGGGTTTTCACTCAACGGCCATTCGGTCAAAATCTTGCCTCGCTGCGCCAGAATCATTCTCGTCGGCTCTAGGCAAATCAGCACATCAGTCTGCCAAATTCGCCACGAGTCGACCACCTGGCTCGCGTCATAATCAACTGGTAAATCCGGATACAGCCGTACGTCGACTGATCCCTCAGCCAAAATTCCCTTCGTCTTGTCAAAAGAAACGAATTTTGGCTCCACCAGCAAGGCTCCAAGCTCTGGGCCTAGATCCTCCGCCACCCACCACGGCTCCCCATAACCGGTGTAAGCTAAACCTTCCGGATCCATTGTTGCGTCATACCCATAAGCCCAGTAACTGTAAGACAATCTGCCGTCGCTTCCGATGTAGCCCGTCGTTCCCCAATCTGACGACAATCGTCGCGAACCGTCCCAATCGCCGTTCTGGTAGTCTTGCAGTAGCGCTTGCGGTTCTACCGAGCCAATATCCCGGTCGAACGCTTTTACGCGCACGCCGTCTACTACTAACCAACCTCCGATCAGTTCGTCATAGCTCTCTGGCTCCACCGAGAAGCCCACATCGAGAATAAAACAATGCCTATGATCTGGCGTCCAGGTGTAATAAAACCCCGTCATCTGATACTGATCCTGCCAGTACGCCCAGATTTCTGGGTGGTCGCGAAAAGATAAGATCACCTCATCCTCCGTCCACTCATTCGAGACGTAGACTGCATCAGGGTGATACGTCTGACAATAGTCCAAGAACTCTGCATCGGTATGGCACAGCACATTCGCCGTCGAAAATCCATCCGACTCTTCATAATACCACGCCATTCGGTCAATACGTACCCCATTTTCATCCAAGCCTCGTTCCGCCAGATGAATCCGATTTAGCTCAGCCTGTTGCGTAGAGACTAGCTCAGTGAACTGATTATCTGAAGATATGAATCCTCCGATAAAGCATGTCGTGCCGAAGAACAGCAGCATTATCACCACCGCCAGAATCTTGAGTCGCCGTCTCATGGTCTTATCCATCAAAACTTCCTCCTGTTTTCTAGGGGTTAAGGTACTTTTCTATTGCCCCCGTTTTATAGAACTTTTCTATTCTATCATGTTTTTCAACTTTTAGCAAAACTAGTCTCTCAAAGGGCCCCGGGCCACACCACAACCGAATGATTTTGGCATGATTTTTCTCCAAAACTCTAGACATAATCGTTTTGATAAGGTACAATAAAATCACAGAAGGTTTGATGTTACTTGAAGTCGATTTTGATCGAAATCACAGTAACATCATTTTTTGATTGCTGGAAACTTAAACGAAATGGCAAGGAGCATGAGTAAAGAAATACTAGGTATTTCTTTCGAATCGACGCCGGCATTTCTGGGCCGAAGGCACAGATTAATCAAGATTGCTCTAGGACGAAGGCCCTAGGACCCTGCTTTACCTAACCTTCACGTTTACATTGCCCTTATATCACCTCCTACAACGCCATCTAAAGCTCTATAACGTAATGTTGGATCGTAGACGCTATGCAATGGCTACTTAGTATAAAACTAGCCATAAACAGCTTCCTATGGCCTTAGGAGGCTAAAATACAAGGGGTAATGAAGGGCAAAATTCGTCCGCAGCGGGTATACTAATACTAGGAATGATGAGTATCGTGACGGGCCGATGAGCGGCAACTGGTGGGCAGCCCCGTCGTCCTTAGCTCTGGTACAGGTTCAACATAACTTAGCTTATGATGAAGTGATGCCGTCGGCTGAAAGAGAGAACTGTTTTGCCTTCTCCCTCCGTTGTCTAGCCATAGAGTAATCAAGGGAGGATGTAAGAAACTAACCAAAAGCTTCACCCACAAAAAACTTGCCCAGCTTCGCACCTAGGCAAGTTCCCTACCTCTGTTTTAGTTTTTATTCTACCCGTTCCAGACTCTCAAAAACGTAATTCCCTTCCACATTCTTTCTAAAAGTCCATTTAAACCTATCGAGCTGATCTTTATACTCCAATAACGCCCCCATGGCTCCCTCATAGGTATCGAACTCACCAACACTTTCTACAACACCACCATTAACGTCGTAAATTTTGCATTTCGTGAAGGGTATGCTCTCATCATCCCAAGCTACGCCACACCCCTGTTCGAAACCGCGCACCACAACCGTATATATGTAAATGTTATTGTGATCTTTCGTCACTGCATACTCTTTTAAAATATAACCTGGACCACTTCCTCGGACAGCTATCTCAAAGAACCCTCCATTTGCTTCGGAATACTCCAATAAACCGCCAGTCTTAGCAAATACTTTTCGACCCTGAAAAACCTCATAATTTTCATCAAAATCAAAATTTTCTAGATCAATTCGTTCGCCAAAAATCTCCATAGCATATCTCTGGACTTCTTCTTCCGAAACACAAGGTGCCATTTCGCCAACCACGAACGTCCCCGCCATCGTAGTAATATCCTCATTAACCTTGCAAGTTTCTTGAACGTGGCTCATGCTAGCGTTTAAGCCTGCGTTACTAATCGCAATCGCCAGTTTCCATAATTCAGGCATTTCTCCTGCAAGCACTGGGCTGTCTGCCCCATAAAACCCACCCCGCACGCTTCCACCATCCATAACAAAAGGATTATCAATCGAAACCCCAAATCTAAAATCTTGCAATAATCCTACTATCTCTGGATCATCTAGACTCACTTCTTCTATCTCTAGCGCGTCGTTCTCATCCTTCCCCGATCCGACGCCCGCTTCCACTTCTGCATCCATCCCCGTCCCAGGCTCAATCTTTTCGTCGTCCTCGCTCCCCCTATGATCCCAGAAATACCACATTGCAGCCCCAGCCACCGCTAAAACCAATACTAGTACTAAAATCCACGGCCATTTTG